>JBBSES010000804.1:0-1500 GCA_038239465.1 Gemmatales bacterium | reverse complement strand
GCCGCCGCCGCCGCTGCCGCCGCCGCGGCGCTCCCTTTGCCCCGCTTCTTGACCGTCGCTCCTTCGACGCCCTTCACCTTGCGTTCGCGCAGACGAGTCGCCTTGCCGACGCGGTCGCGCAGATAGTACAACTTGGCGCGGCGCACCTGGCCGGTGCGTTTCACTTCCACCTTGGCGATCTTCGGCGAATGGATCGGGAAGACGCGCTCGACGCCTTCGCCCTGTACGATGCGGCGCACGGTGAACGACTCGCGCAGGCCATCGCCGCGCCGGGCAATGACGGTGCCGGCGAACACCTGGGTGCGCTCCTTTTGGCCCTCCAGAATGCGCACGTAGACTTCGACCTGGTCGCCGATTTCAAACTTCGGCATCTCCGCCTTGATGTTAGGTTGCTCCACCAAGGTCAATAAGCGGTTCTTCATGATCGTCTTTCTTCCGAAGCGAAGGATTCTCGGGATTCCAGTTGCATTGCCGCCGGCTACGGGCCTCGGACTGTTCGCGCCGCCAGCGGGCAATGGCCTGGTGGTTGCCACTGATCAAAATTTCGGGCACGGCCAGGCCGCGAAACTCGCGCGGCCGCGTGTACTGCGGATATTCCAAACGCCCAGCCTCGCTGTGCGACTCGTCCTTGACGCTGTCCTCGTCGCCCAGCACGCCTGGCACATAACGGATGACCGTGTCGATCACGGTCATGGCCGGCACCTCGCCGCCGTTGCAGACGAAGTCACCGATCGATAGTTGCCGCGGCGCCAGCAGCTGGCGGATGCGGTCGTCGAAGCCCTCGTAGCGGCCGCACAAAAGCAGTAAGCGTCGGTGCGTCGCCAACTCCTGGACGACGGCTTGCGTCAGGCGTTCGCCGGCCGGGGTCAGCAGGATCGGCAGCGCCGGCGTCGTTCCCTTGGCTTGCACGTCCTCGACGGCGTCGAGGACGGGACCGGGCATCAGTACCATGCCGGGGCCGCCGCCGAAAGGCCGATCATCGACGCTATGGTGCTTGCCGGCCGCCCAATCGCGGATGTTCCACAGATGAATTTCCACCAGGCCGCGCTGAATGGCCAGCTTGAGCAAACTCTGCGTGAGGTAGCCCTGGAACATCTCCGGGAACAGCGTCAGCACGTCGAAGCGCATGGCGTCACGCGGTCGGCGCGGCCTCGGGCGCCGGCGCTGGGACGGGGGCCGGTTGCGCCGCCGCTTCGGCCACCTTCTGCTCCCACTTGGCCATGTACTTGGTCAACAGGGTGCTGACGCGCTCCGACGGCAGGGCGCCGACGCTCATCCAGTGCTTGATGCGTTCGGGCCGCAGGATGACACGGTTGTCGGTGTCCTTGATCATGGGATCATAGGAGCCAAGTTCTTCGAGGACGCGGCCATTGCGCGGCTGCCGGCTGTCGATGGCCACGATACGGAAATAGGGCCGATGCTTGCGGCCCAACATCTTCATGCGAATACGAACCGCCACGATAACATCCTCTCTTATGGGACTGAACGCTCGACGAGGCG
>JBBSES010000803.1:0-1513 GCA_038239465.1 Gemmatales bacterium | reverse complement strand
TGCGCGAGCCCTCAAACGGCGCATAGGCAGATGCCAAGCGTCCAACTTGCACAAGAATGGATTGCCGACAAGACTCGATTCTCCGGTGACGAACGTGGCGGCCAACGCGCTGGAAACCGCTCGGTCGACTTTGGCAATGCCTGGTGCGCCCCCAGGATCGAGCGCCGTTCCAGCTCCCCGGCAAAATCGCTGATCGCCACCCTGGTCGCGCCCATCGATCGAGACCGGCATCCCCATAGCCGCTGGCGTACAGCTCCTTGTGGCCGTGCAGACGTACGTCGACGAAATCGGCGGTTAGGGCCCTCGATCAATGGCCACCGGCCCGCCGTGTCGGCCACGACGATGGCGATGCAATCGCGGCGCGTCCACTTTATCCAGACTCCGGTTTCGACGCGAATCCGACCCGCGTCTAAGAAGAGCAAGTAATCGTTCGCGCAGTAAACCGCTGCTCCGCTGCCAAGATCCTTGACCGCAACGTCGAAGTCGTTTCGCCAGCTTTCATAGTCGGCGGCACTTCTTTCCTCTCGCCGACGCGTCGTATGTCCACCGTGAGGTAGCTCAAAATGAACGGCGGGAGCACGGCGAGTGCCTCCAACCGGCCCGGCCGTTAAAGCAAGGTGGCGTCGTCTTCGCTCCCCGGCCAGCCCCAGACGAAGAAGGCACGTATCACGGCGGCCACGCTGGCGACGCCGACCAGCGCGGCGATCAGACGGCCCCCCGGCGAGCGGAGGACGGCGAGGACGTCCGGACCAACGCCGAGGACCGCCGCCCACACCCAGGCCGCGCCGGACAGGACCGGGGCGCCGACAAGAAGGACATCGAGGAGCCGCGTGCTTGTCGTGTCCTCGAGCCGAAGCCCCATGTCTTCTACGAGCGTGCACGGGAGCGGGGGTATGTTCATGGCAGGTTCCAGATTGAACGGGCCGGACAGCAACACGTATGCCTGCTGCTCGAGCGAGGGAGATGTTTTGTCCGGCGAAGTGCGGGGGCGCGGGCGCCCCAGCGTTGTCGCCGAGAGCGTTCTCGAGCACGACGATCGGGCCGGCGGGAGATGCAGAACAAAGTCGATCGTGACCGCCGGGAACTGGTGCGAGCCCTGCGGGCCGCAACTTCCTGATGGCGCGGGCGTGCTGACGCGGGCGGTCATGCTGCTCGGAAGGGGCGCCAGTACGGCCGGCCGAGACGGGCTGGGGAAAGGCATGGCGTTTGCCCGTCGCTAACGCAGGCTGGCGGTCCGAGTCTGTGGAACTTTGGAGCTTCCTTGGAAAAGCACAGCAATTCGATCGACACGGCCCTGCGTAACGCACTCCCGGGCCGGTCGGGCTTCGACACCCTCGTCGTCGGCGCGGGTTTTGCAGGCAGCGTCCTGGCGGAGCGGCTTGCCACGGTCTGCGGCCAGCGCATTCTGGTCGTCGACAAGCGTCCGCACATCGGCGGCAATGCGTACGACCGGCACGACGACGCCGGCATTCTGATCCATCCCTACGGCCCGCATATTTTTCACACGAACTCG
>JBBSES010000802.1:0-1521 GCA_038239465.1 Gemmatales bacterium | reverse complement strand
TGGAGAAGCCCAGCCGCGCCAGCCGCAAGATGCCGGTGGCATCGCGGAAGTAGATCAGGCCGGTGTGCTTCTTGGACCAGCGGATCTGTGTCGGCCGCATGTTCCCGTTGGTAACGCGGGTCAATTGGCTGCCGTTGCTGTTGGCCACCCACAGGTCGTCGCCGCTGGAGCCGGATGAGCGAAAGGCCACCTTGGCGCCGTCCGGCGAAATCACGCCTTCGTCAGCGGGGATCGACGCCGGCTGCTCGACCCGTTGATGGATGTCTTCCCAGTCGATGTCGGAGCTGGCCGGCGCGCCGCTCACGGCGGGACGTTGCAGCGAGAGCACTTGCATGGTCGTCAGGCGGCGGCGCTGGCTGACGAAGGCCAGCTTGTGGCCGGTGCTGCTCCAGCTCACGTCGCCGTTAAAGGTGGCGTGCCGTGTGATGTTCTTGGCCGCGCCGCCGACCGCCGGCACGATGTAGAGGTCGCTGGCGAACGAGCCGTCCATGCGCGCATAGACGAAAGCCTTCGAGTCGGGCGACCAATCGTAATCGAAGACCTGCGTCTCGTTGACGATCACTTTCTGATCGGTGCCATCCGAATTCATCGTCCACAGCTTGCCGCTGCGCAGGAAGGCCACGCGCTTGCCGTCGGGGGCGAAGCTGACGCCGACCTCCGGGTCTGCTGTGTCCGTAAGTTGCTTTGTTTTGAAGCGGTGCGCCTTGGTGAACTCCGGATGCTCCGGATCGTCCGCTTCGAGGAGATAGAGGTCTTCGTGGCCGTTGCGGTCCGACGTGAAGATGAGCGACTTGCCGTCCGGCGCCCAGGCGATGCCGTGATCGAACGCGGGATGGTTGGTCAGGCGCGTCGCCTTGCCGCCGCTGATCGGCATGAGAAACAACTCGCCGTGGACCGAAAAAGCCACATGGTTCTCATCGGGCGACAGGGCGTATTCGGTGGCGCCGCGCGTGTAGGTTACGGTGCGCTCAGTGTTTGATTTGTCGTCGGCATGGACTTCGATGGCCAGCTTGCGCGGCATGCCGCCTTTGCTGGGTACGACCCAGAGGTCCGGGCCGCATTCGTAAACGATCCACTCGCCATTGCCGCTGATGCGCGCCCGGCGCACGCCGTCGTCCTTTTGCTCCGTGACCGCCACCGGCTTGGTCTTGCCGGCCGCGTCTTGCTTCACAATGTTGGCCGGCGCGCCGAAGACTTCGCTCACGTAATAGATTTCCTGGCCGTTGGCGCTCCACATCGGCGAGTTGTCCTGCCCGATGAAGTCGGTCAAGCGGCGATTGTTGGAGCCGTCGGCATTGCAAATCCACACGTCGTCGTTCGACGAGCCGCGATAGCCCTTGCGATACCAGGTGCCCGGCCCGCGCACATAGGCGATTTGATCGCCCTTGGGCGAGTAGACGCCTTCGCGGCCTTCATTGGCGCTAACGCGCCGCGCGCGGCCGCCCTCCATTGGCACGGTATATAGCTCGTAGCTCGGCGGGAACGAGATGCTGCGCGTCGAGGAGAACAAGATGTTCTTGC
>JBBSES010000801.1:0-1535 GCA_038239465.1 Gemmatales bacterium | reverse complement strand
ATGAGTACGTCCAAGGCCCACAGGTTGCGGCGCGTGATCGAAAAACTCGGCGCCCGGTAAGCCGTGACCGCTTCCCCCGTAATCGCTTGGAGACAGTCTTTGGACCGGCGCACGTCCGCGCGGAACTCGTCCGGCGTCTGGCGGTAGATCAATCGATGCCAGTACCCGTGCGACGCGATTTCATGTCCCGCCCGGTGGATGGCGCGCACCAACTCGGGATGGCGGTCGGCCACATAGCCGAGGATGAAGAATGTGCCGCGCACCTCGGCTTGATCGAGCAGCCGCAAGATCGTATGCGTGCTGGCGACCACGCGCGATTCGTAGGCTGGCCAGCAATCACGCGCCACCACGTCCTCGAAGCCGCTGACCTGGTAGTAGTCCTCCACGTCGATCGTCAGGGCGTTCAGGACCGTTCCCGGCGCTGAGGCGGCGGTTCGGGACGGCGATATTGCGGCGATGGCCACGATGACTCCCTTCCTTGGCGATCCGTTAATCAAGCCGCGATTTGACGCGGTGCCCTGGAGCGACGAAGCATCGGCGACGGTGTCGGGCGAGAGGGGCCAGGCCGCGCCGTCAGTTCGCGCAAGATGCCGACCCCCGCGCCCCCGTGAATAGTCACGAAGACCAGGGGCAGCCAGGATAACAGGCCGAGATCGCGCCGCTTGACCGTCAGGGCAGCGCTCGTACTTCCCACCGCCAAGGCATAGATGCCGATGGCGGCCGCATACAGCCAGGCTAGCCACGGAGATACCAAGGCCAGGACCGCGCCGGCGGCGAGGCCGACTACGAACGCGGCCGGCACGAAGCCGAGCGGCGTGAACGTGTCGCGGTGCTTGCGCAGCAGGCGCACGCGGCCACGCCCGTAGCGAATCATTTGACGGAACAGGCCGCGCAAGCTCGCGCGTGGAAAGTAGTGCACGGCGACGCGCGGCGTGAAAAAGCAGCGCAGGCCGGCCCGCGCCACCCGATGGTTGAACTCCACGTCCTCGCAGGCGTCGAACGCCTCGTCGAAGCCGCCGACACTGTCGAAGACCGTTCGGCGATAGGCGACGGCGACGCTGTGCGGCCGTACGAACTGCTCGGCGGCCGCGTAGATGAACGACTCGGGATGATGGCCCAACCACGACGAACGAGCGGCGGCGATGGCGCGCTGCAGTCGAGTGGCGCTGGCGACGTTGAGAGGTTGCGGACGGCCCACGCAATCGGCGCCGCTGCGCTCGAAGGCATCGGCCAGGTGCAGCAAATAATCGTCGTTGGCGAGATCGCAATGGCCATCGACGACGACGATGATGTCGCCGCTCGCCGCGGCCAACGCCTCGTTGCGGCCGGCGCTCGACCACAGCCCCGGGTTCGACAGCAGGTGCAGGTTCGGGTAATCGGCCTGCAAATCACGCACGATCGCGGGAGTGCCGTCGGTCGATTGGCCATCGGCGACCAGTACCTCGTAGCGGTCGGCGTCGTAATTTTGCCGAAGGAGTTGGCGCAAGGTTTGACCGACAAAAGCCGCCTCATTGCGCACGGGCACGATGACCGAT
>JBBSES010000800.1:0-1556 GCA_038239465.1 Gemmatales bacterium | reverse complement strand
TGGCCACGCTGACGACTCCATCCCGGCCGACCAGGAAGATCTTGCCGTCGGCGTAGACCGGCGATCCGCGATGGCGGGCGTTGTGCGTGCGCTCCGTGTACAGGTCTTTGCCGGTGGCGGCGTCGAGGACGTTCAGGTTGCCCGTCTCGCGGCATAGGTAGACCAGGCCGTCGTGGATGAGGGGCGAGGGCACGTCCGGCGTGTCCTTGGTCTTGCGCCACTGCTCGGACGGGCTGCCAATGCCGACCATGCCCTTGGCGTCGGGCTTGACGCCGACCACGGGGCCGCTCTTGCAGCTGGGAATGACGATCAGGTCGGCGGTGGCCACGGGCGACGTAACGAAGCGAAACGTCGGGTTGTACTTCGCCTTCGGGTTCAGATCGCCGACGCGCCAGATTTCGCTGCCGTCGGCGAGGTTGTGGGCGGTGGCGTAGTCGTTGCCGTGGACGATGAGGTAGGCGTCCTTGCCCTTGTGCCACAGGCAGGGCGAGGCGTAGGAGTGTTCGCATTCGTCGCGGCCATCGCTCTTGCGGGCGATCTTCCAGACTTCCTTGCCGTTGGCCTTGTCGAGGGCGATGACGTAAGCCCCGCCCGAGTGGATGAGTTGCATGTAAAGCCGGTCGCCGTGCAGGAGCGGCGTGCTGTGCATGCCGAACTGGATCTTGAATTTGCCGTAACGGTCCTGGGCGTTGAAGCGCCATTGCTCCTTGCCGTCCATGTCGAAGGCGACGAAATCGCCGGAGCCGGCGAAGGCGTAGACGAATTTGCCGTCGGTGCTGGGCGAGGGGGAGGCGTCGTTGCCCTCGTCGCCGCGGACCTTCTTGTTGCTGTTGGGGCCGAGCTTTCGCTTCCAGAGTTCCTTGCCGTCCTTGCTGACGCAGAGGAGAACGAGGTCATTGCCGTCCTCGCTGGTGAGGAAGATGCGATCGCCCCAGACGACGGGGGTGGAGCTACCCATGCCGGGCAGGGCCAGCTTCCAGGCGAGGTTTTTCGTGGGGCCGAATTCAGTGGGCAGGCCGACTTCGGAGCTAACGCCGTCGTAGTTTTGGCCGCGCCACTGTGGCCAGTTGTCGGCGCGGCCGGTCGCGGTCCAGCTCAGGAGGAGGAAGGCAGGCAGAAAGCCGTGTGCGAAGGTGGCATGGTTCACGGTGCAGTTCTCTTCGGAGAGGCGGGATGGAGCACGGATCGTCGTCCTCTTTTGTAACACAGGACCGGGCGGCGCGCGAAGCGATTTCGGCGGTACGCGCCGGGAAGCGCGAAGGAAACGGATCGATCTCACCCCCTTGACGCCACCGCCAAGCGGGTGTCGCGGAGAGGGTCGCCAGCCCTGGGCTGATCGCGTTGACCGTTGCCGTGAAGGCGATCGGTTGGCCGAGTACCGACGGATTGTTGGACGATATCACGTCAATGGTGGTATCGCGGGTAAGCACGGCGAAGGCCCGCGAGAACCCCGCGGTGCCGCGCCCCGGTTCCGTCGCGGTGGCTGTGATGAAGGAACCCGTCGGCGATCGATCTGCCCTCAGTGTGTCGCTGAAAATACCTCGACCCATGCCGTC
>JBBSES010000799.1:0-1580 GCA_038239465.1 Gemmatales bacterium | reverse complement strand
CACATCCTCCTTCTGGCTCCCCTCCCCTAAAGGGGAGGGGAGGATACAGGTCGCGGACGCCGCGCCGCTGCCAAGAATCCGCCTTGACGCCCCTTTGTCTCACCGCTATAGCCTCTCCCCTCTGCATTTTTTCGTCTAGGGAACAACGACCTGGCACGGGACGGTCTTCGGATCGACTCGGCGCCGGGACCGGCGAATTCCGCGGCACCGCGGGCAAGGGGGATATATGGGCCATCGGCACGGGATCGCGTGGGCGTTACTCATCGGCGGGACTCTTACCCTGGCCGGTTGCAAGTGCTGCACCGAGGGAGGCTGCCTCAAGAAAAGCGGCGGCGACGCCCAGGCGCAAGCGGCACCGTCGTCGCCGCTCTCGGGGACGAGTTCGCCCGCCGTCGGCTCGGCCAAGCAGGCGTCGCCGGCGATTAGCGATATGCCGGCCGCGCGGCAGACCTCGTGGAACACGTCGCGGCCGGCGGCCATGCCGGGTGACGGCGCCCGTCCGCTGACGGCCAGCCCGACCGATACGTCGGCCATCATGTCCAGCAGCGGCAAGCCGACGCCGGCCACGATGCCTCACCCTGGCATGGGAATGGAATCGCCGCCCGCCGCCCTGCCCATGAGCCGCGCCGAGATCGAACGGACGACGACGAGTTCGCCGGCGGTGGAACCGACGCGGCCGACGCCGCCGGCCATGGATGCAATGTCGATGCCGCCGGCGCGCCTGGCCATGCCGGACTCGACGCCGAGCATGGCCACGAAGCCGATGGTGAACCCGGATGCGCTGCGCTCGGAAGCGACGCCGCGCATGGAGCCGGCGGCCGGTACTTCGGCCAACGGCGATACGGTCTTCACCGTTCCCGGCGCGACGCCGCCGGCCATGTCCGCGCCGACGAGCGAGATGCCCGCCCTGCCGCCTCTGCCAGCCGACGGCAAGTAAGGGCTACGATTTTGACACCCCTCGCCCAGCCCGGCGAGGGGTGTTTTCATTTCACGGCTTTTTGGCTCCGCCCGACTTTGCCCCGGACGAAAAACTGGTTCGGCTGGGCGCCGCGCCGCGCCCCCCTCCTACCCCGCCTTGGCTCTGGAAGAAATGCGACGTGTTCATGAACTGCGTCGGGTGGCCGGTAAAGGGCAGGTTGTTGTTCGCTTCCTCGCCCGCGATGTTGCTCGTGTTGGTCGCCACTTGCCGTTGCAGCGAATTGATGGAGGCGTTGAATTGCTGTTCCGGCCGCACGATGCCGAAGTAGTTGATGCCCGGCGCCGACCCGCGGCGCAGAAGGTTCAAATAGGGGCTGAACGCCGGCTGGCCGAACGGATTGGTCTGCGGCCGCTGGTACACCGTCTGGGCGGAAGCCGGCTCGCCAGCCAGCGTCATCAGCACGCCGAACGATACGATCCAGAGCGAACGGTTCATGGCTGCGCGTCTCCTTATATTGGTTAGCGACGCTGCTCTGTAAATAACCCAGCGAGCGGGGGGCGTTAGCCCCAATACCGTTTAACGAAGGACGATGTTCACTTGTTTGTACATTGAAAAATCGCCTGAAAAATACTGTACATCGTACTGAACATCGAGCTTCGTT
>JBBSES010000798.1:0-1598 GCA_038239465.1 Gemmatales bacterium | reverse complement strand
GTCAACGCGCCACGCGCTCTCTGCTCCGAGGACTCCGCGTCGCGGCTAACCAAGAGACGCGTCCAGCGTTAACGCGCCACGCGCTCCGCTCCGAGGACTCCGCGTCGCGGCTAACCGAAGAAAGGAACTGCGAATGATCGCACATTTACGATATGTTCTGGTGTTGCTCGCGCTGGCGCTGCCGTCTCTCCAGGCGCAGGAAGCATGGTCCACCTATCGCGGCAACTCCCAGCGGACCGGCTGCACCGACGGCAAACCGGGGCCTGTGAAACCGGAAGTCCTCTGGGTCGAGAAATCGGCCGAACACTTCATCGCCGCCCCGGTGCCTGTCGGCGATCGGCTGTATGCGTCGAGCCTCAGCGGCTTCAACGTGCCGACCATCTATCTGTTTGACGTCAATCCGCAGGCCAAGAAGCGAACCCTCTGGACCAAGAGCGCTCCCGTCCTCAAGCTGCCGACGGTCAGTTCGCCGGCAGTCAGCGACGGGAAACTGATCTTCGGCGACGGCATGCACCAGACCGACGGCGCTCTGCTTCATTGCGTCAACGCCGACACGGGACGTTCGCTCTGGTCGCTGACGGTCCCCGGCGAACTCGTGCATCTGGAGGGATCGCCGACCATCGTCAACGGTAAGGTCTACCTCGGCGGCGGAGCGGCGGGCGTGATCTGCGTCGATTCCAATCGCGTCAGTCTCGAAGGCAAGGAACTGACACCGGCGGAGATCCAGAAGCTCCTCGATAAGAAATGGGCCGAGTTGGTCGCGAAATACGAGGAGGCGAAGAGGAAGAAGGACGAGTTCGCCGTGCCGCCCACCGAGGACATGCTGCCAAAGCCGTCGCCGCTCCGCCTTTGGGCGCAGGGCGAAAAGAAATGGCATGTCGATGCGCCGGTCGCAGTGGCGGGCGATCGTGTCATCGTCTGTTCGGCGTTCCTCGACAAGGAGAAGGTCGGCGATCGCGCCCTCTTCTCGCTCGAAGCCGCGACGGGCAAGATCCAGTGGCGCACGCCTCTGCCTTTCAATCCCTGGGGCGGGCCGGCCATCAAGGGCGACCTCATCGCGATTGGCGGTTCGAGCATCGGCTACGATGTCAACGTCCTCAAGGGCGCCAAGGGCGATGTGGCTGTGTACGATCTGCAAACGGGGAAACAGAAGTGGCGCAAAACCGTGCCTGGCGGTCTGCTGGCCAGTGTCGCCATCGCGGGTGACGCCGTCCTGGCGACGGCGTCTGACGGCAAGGTGCGCGCGTTCGAGCTGGCGAGCGGGGATCGCCGCTGGATCTACGAGGGGAAGACGCCGTTCTTCGCTCCCGTGGCCGTGGCCGGCGACGTCGTCTACGCGGCCGATCTCAAGGGCGCGATTCACGCGATTGGCTTGACGGACGGCCAGTTCAAGTGGAAGATCGACCTGGGCGAGCATCCGCAGGTCAAGTCTCCCGGCATGATCTACGGCGGGCCGATCGTTCACGGCGGCCGGCTGTACGTCGCCACTTGCAACCTTGCCGGGACGTACCTCAATGGTCCGACGGCGGTCGTGTGCATCGGCGACAAGTGATTCCCCCGTGGTGCAGGCGGCTCGCCTGCTCTTCTCTTCCTGCCTG
>JBBSES010000797.1:0-1599 GCA_038239465.1 Gemmatales bacterium | reverse complement strand
CCCCTAAAGGGGGAGGGGAGCCGGAAGGAGGATGCGGCAATAAACGCACGACCGTGGCCATGCGCTTCCGCTGCGACGTGAAATGAATCTGCCGCAGCGGCCGATAGTCCTTCCGCAGTTCTCGATAGTCGATTCCCGCTTCATGGAGCCAGTGGAGGAGCGCCGCTTCGGTACTGTTTCCGACGGCGACCCGCTTGCCGCCCTTCTCTTCCAGGTGGGCGGTGGAATTCACGGCCGCGTTGAGCGTAAGACGAGCGGCAGCGTTCATCCCCGCCGGGGGCCGCGAAACGGAAACGGGACGGAACGACGCTCTTTCGACGCGCATCCGGTTTTGCGTCAACGTGCCCGTCTTGTCGCTGCAAATGACGGTCGCCGAGCCGATCGTCTCGCACGCCGACAGCTGACGAACGAGGCTATTCGCCTGGGTCATCTTGCGCATGGCCAGGGCAAGCGATACCGTCACGCTCATCGGCAATCCCTCGGGCACGGCCACGACGATGACGATGACCATGTACAGGAAGTATTGCAGCAGGGCGCTCGACACCTTGAGAGCCTCGGCCGACGACGACGGCCAGAAGACCTCGCCGACGACGAGGCCGCGCGTCAGCAGGGCGACGAAGATCGCCCCGGCCGCGAGGTAGCCAATCTTGCTGATGAGGCCCGCGAGCCGTTCCAGCTTCTCTTGCAGCGGCGTCCGTTCCTTGCTGACGCTTAGCTTGCGTTGGACGCGGCCAGCTTCCGTTTTCGTTTCCTTTTCATCCGCGTTGGCCAGGCCACGGGCGATACCGCCGAGATATGTGGAATCGCCCACCTCGGTGACGAGCATTTCGCCGGCGCCATCCACGACCTGCGTGCCGCGATGGAGACGGCGCGCGTCGTCATCGGCCTGCGCCTGCTTGCCCACCGGCTCCGACTCGCCCGTCATCAGCGATTGATCGACGCGAAAGTCCGTCGCCTGGACGAGTCGGCCATCGGCGGGTATCTCGTCGCCGGTCTCCAGCAGCACCACGTCGCCGACGACTACCTCTTCGAGCCTCACGGTTCGCACCGCTTCGTCTCGTCTCACCTTGACGACGAGCGAATCCTTGCGGGCATTGAGCAACTCGAATTCGCGGTCGCTCTTCACCTCGCTGAGGAAGGCGACGCCGGTGGCCAGCACGACGGCAATCATGACGGCCAGGCCATCGAAGGAAACATGGCCCACGATCAAGCCGAGGGGCCAGATGCCCAGCGCCGCCAGGAAGAGCAGCGCCGGAATCCAGTGGCGTTTGCCGAGCAGATACGCGCCGGCAATGAGGACGGCGAGAAGCACGACGACGGCGCCGGCGACTTCATAGCGCGGCGGCGCGAACAGGTCCACGACCATCGACAGCAGGGCGGCGGCGAGCAGAATCTTGATGATCGGCTCGTCGAACTTGTCGAGGAATTTCTTCCAGAGGGGTTCGCGCGGCAGCGCGGTGAGGACGTTGGCGCCGAAGCGCTGGCGGCTGGCGAGTAATTGATCGGGGTCATTGAGGGGTACTCGTTTAGCGACGCTACGGAGACGCGTTGAACGCTTCTCCTAAGCGTCGCTAACGGGCGCTTTATTGTTCCATCACT
>JBBSES010000796.1:0-1601 GCA_038239465.1 Gemmatales bacterium | reverse complement strand
GGGTCGTGAGGCAGGGCGCGCAACCCCGCCATGGTGTATCACACACGTCAGTTGGAGAGGGAACACTGCCGCCGTGAAGTCGAGAGATGTCGTCGCGTGAAGAACGGTGGTGATTCCCGTCGGCCGTTGGCCGTCTTTGGAAATATAAGCCGCAATCGCGGTCGCGGCCACTTCCTTGCTTCGATTCTACGCATTCGGCAAGGGGCAAAGTGAAAGTCGTTGCGAACGGGGGGGTTGCGCGGCCTGGACGCTTTGGGGCGGTTCGAAAACGGGATCGGGAGTCACGCCCGCGGACGTGACTCCCGATCCCGTTTGCAAACAGCCGCCTAGCCGGCGCGCTGCACGGCCTCGTCGAGAGGCGGCCATTCTTTTTCCAGACCCTCCTCCTCGATTTGCCGCAGCTGCGAGTCGGTGATCTCGAATTCCTTGGTGACTTCCTGACGCGATTGCGGTACGGAAAGATGCCCCTCTAGCTGGCTCTCGTCTTGCTTGACGACCAAACTATGAAAAATTTCCTTCCGCTGTTGTACGGTCAAGCGTTTGGCACGCATGGGCTTCTCCTTCCAATTAGATCAATGACACGAGACGAAATCACGCACGCGACCCGCAGGCTGGCTGTGGGTCGGCCACGCCTTCCCTAAAATCGCCAATGGGCTACGCTCCAGACGCGGATCGCCTCGGACGGGGCCAAGGCGGGGCGGTCGGTGTCGTCGGGATGACGCGGCGCGTCCGGCGAGGGAGTCGCTTTCCCTCTTCCTCAGTATACGCAGACCTTCCACCACCGGACGCAAAAATCCGTGAATTTTCATGCGAAAGCGCTGGTCGGCGGGTATCTTCAACGCCCGGCGGAAGCGTTCGCGGCCGCTGGCTTTCACCTCTCGGAAGGAACGCGCGCCATGAACCGTCGCCATACGCTTCGCCGCGGCCTGATCGGCCTCGTATTCTCGATCCTGTGCCTCCCGATGCTCGGCTCGCCTCCGCCCCGCGCCGCCGACGCTCCCGCGCTCAAGGATATGCTCGGCGACATTCAGAAGAAGGTAGCCGACGAACTGCCCTCCCTGGAAACGCTCTACAAGCACCTCCATGCCCACCCGGAATTGTCCAATCAAGAGGTGGCGACGGCGGCGCGGCTCGCCAAGGAGATGAAAGCGGCCGGCTTCGACGTTACCGAAAAAGTCGGCGGCACCGGCCTCGTCTGCATTTTCAAGAACGGCAAGGGGCCGACCGTCCTCGTCCGTACCGACATGGACGCCCTGCCCGTCGTCGAAAAAACCGGCGTTCCCTATGCCAGCGAAGTGAAGACGCGCGACAAGGAGGGCAACGTCGTCGGCGTCATGCACGCTTGCGGGCACGACGTCCACATGGCTAGCTGGATCGGCACCGCGCGAACGCTCGCCGCCCTCAAGGACCGCTGGCAGGGCACGCTAATCTTCATCGCCCAGCCCGCCGAGGAGATCGGCTCCGGCGCCCGGCAGATGATCGACGACAAGCTGTTCGACCGCTTCGGCATCCCCGACGTCTGTTTCGCGCTGCATTCGGATAGCCGACTGGAACACGGGCACATCAATTACAGCGACGGCCTGGCGATGGCCAACGTCGAT
>JBBSES010000795.1:0-1604 GCA_038239465.1 Gemmatales bacterium | reverse complement strand
TTATTCAACACTTCATCCAAATTCATCAACTCGTTGACGATCATCGTCCACGCCGCCAGGGTAGCGGCGTCCAGTTGTGCATCGGCCTTCGACTCGCCCACGGCGATCAGCTTTTTGGCGTCTTCCGGGTTTTTCTTGTAGAAGTCGAGGAGGTCGTTCAAGCCGGTTTGCACGACTTGCACCTCCTCGGCACGGAAGGGCCGGGCCAGCAGGCGCCGCGCGATGAAGTCGATGCGATCTTCGGTCTTGCCGCCGACTTCCTTGAGGGCCGTCTGCGCCAGGTGCCGGGCCGCCTCGACAAACTGTGGATCGTTCAGCGTCACCAGCGCCTGCAAGGGCGTGTTGGTCCGCTCCCGGCGCACGCTGCACGTTTCGCGATTGGGGGCGTTGAAAATTTCCAGCATCGCGGGCGGGGCGCTGCGTTTCCAGAAGGTATACATGCTGCGGCGATACAGGTTCTCGCCCGCATCGCGGCGATAGTCGCGCGTGTTGCTGCCGATCATCGCCACCGCTTCCCAGACGCCGTCGGGTTGATACGGCTTCACGCTCGGCCCACCTAGCTTCGGCACCAGCAAGCCGCTGGAGGCAAGGGCGTAGTCCCGAATCATCTCGCCATCCATGCGATAGCGCGGGCCGCGCGATAACAGCCGATTCTGTGGGTCCTTGTCCCGCTTTTCCGGCGTGGTGACAGCCGCTTGCCGATACGCCGCCGAGGTGACGAGCATCCTATAGAACTTCTTCGTGTCCCAACCCATTTCGCGGTATTCCACGGCCAACCAATCGAGCAGCTCCGGATGCGACGGCAGCTCGCCGGCCACGCCGAAATCGCCGCTGGTGCGCACGATGCCGGTGCCAAAGACCTCCTGCCAGTAGCGGTTGACCGTGACACGCGCCGTCAACGGATGATCGGGACGTAGCAGCCATTGGGCCAGGCCCAGGCGGTTGTGGGGCACGTCGCCCGGCAGCGCGGGAAACATGGCGGGCGTGGCCGGCTTGACGGCATCGCGGCGCTTGTCGTACTCGCCCCGGAACAAAATGTGGGCCATCGCCTCGCCGTTGCGCTCTTGCATGACATAAGCAATCGTGCCGCGCGCCGTGATGGCCGCCTCCTCTTGCTGGAGCGCGCTCAGGCGGGCGACGGCCGTCTGATATTCCTTGTCGTTGGCGGGCAGCCACCAGGCGAACAATTCATCTTTTTCCGCCGGTGAACGCTTGTCGGCCGGCTTGGCGACGAGCCAGGCGGCGCGCGTGCCGCGGGCGATGCGCTCCACGTCGGGACTGGTCAAAGCGCGAGCGTAGATACGCAGGTCCTGGATCAAAGCGCCTTCCAACCGCGAGGTCGTATGCCGTTGGCCGACCGTCAAGGGCACGGTGCAGCGCGTGGTGTTTTGCAGCTTGTCCGCCGTGACCATCCGGTTTTCCTGCGCCACGCCGTTGATGTACAGCTTCACGCCGGCCACCTTGCCGGAACCATCGTAGGTGACGAAAACGTGATTCCATTGCTCGGCGGCGATGGCGTTCTGCGTGACGACCTTGATGGCATCGTCGGGCCACTTGTGGATGATGTGCGTGCCAATCTTGCCGTTCTCCACCCACAGGTCCCA
>JBBSES010000794.1:0-1605 GCA_038239465.1 Gemmatales bacterium | reverse complement strand
TGGGGGATGGCGCGGGCGAGGGTTAGCGACGAGGCGGGAAAATTGCGCCGACGGTTCACATTCTAACGAATGGTCGAGTTCTGCCGGAGTGCTCGCGTTGGTCTGTTTCGTCGCAGGGTGGTCGGTGATTGAACAGGCGACGAACACGGCGGGGATGAACCCCGCCGCTCGTCGCTTCTGCGGTTATCGATAGTAGGTGACCGCGCGGGGACGGCCGAGCGGTCCATAATAAACCGTCGTCGCCGCGGGGCCATAGTACGCCGGCGCGGGGGCCGCGTAGTAGGAGACGGACGGCGGCGCGTAGTACGACACCGCGGGAGCCGCGTAGTAAGAGACCGCCGGCGCCGGCGGCGCGTAGTAGGAGACGGCCGGTGGTGCGTAGTACGATACGGCCGGAGCAGGGGCGGCGTAATACGACACATACGGCGCGGGAGCCGGCGGCGCCACGATGTACTGCGCCGACGCCGGGCGAGCGACGGCCAGCAGCAGCGCGGGGACGGCGAGGACCGCCGAAACACGGAGCCATCGAACCATGACTGGACCCTCCTGTTGCAAGGATAGAAACGTGGGGTTCCTCTGATTGTTCTAGACGTAGCGGAGGCTCAAGCATAGTCACGTTTCGGGGGGCGGACAGCTGACGGGCGGGCGCTAGCGCGGGTCGTGCGGGTTGGGGAAGCGGGGGAAGGTGGTCAAACTCCTTTTTGCCATCGCCCCACGGCTTCGAGGCGCGTCTCGACCGGCGGATGGGACGCGAAATAGCTGGCCAGGTTGGTCGCCGCCGTCGGCACCGTGCGAAAGCGACGCAGGAGGCGCAACGCGGCTTGCGGGTCGTAGCCCGCGGCGCGCGTCAGGCGCAGGCCAAGGTTGTCGGCCGCCAACTCCTGATCCTGCGAATATCCCTGATTCACCAGCGTCGCCGCCAGGTTCAGCACCGGGCCGCGCAGCACGCCGCCGATGGGCAGGCGGTTCAATCCCGAACTGACGAGCGAACTGGTCATGAGGCGATGGATGGCGTGGCGTTCGATGACGTGGCCCATCTCGTGGCCGAGGACGAAGGCGATTTCGTCCTTGTCCCAGCCGCAAAAATCGAGCAGCGGCCGATGCACGAAGACGAAGCCGCCGGGGAACGCGAAGGCATTCACTTCGGGTGATCGCACGCCGCAAAAGCAAAAGCGCCGCTCCTGGTCCGTCACGCAAGCCACGAGACGGCCGCCGACATCCTCGAACAATTGGGAGACCGTCGGGTCGGCGTCGATTTCCGCTTGTGCCGAAAAGCCGCGCGCCAGGTCGCGGCCGACGACGTACTCGGCGCGCACGGCTTCCGCGGATGTGCCGGTGAGGGCGGTCATCAGCCAGTTGGCTTGGCGCACCTTCGGCCCGACCATGCGACCCAGCTTGTGGAAGAGATTGGCCATGCGTTCATGCTAGAGGCGGAACCGTGCCAAAGCAATCGCCGGCCCGTGTGGGCAGCCTGACTTGCTGACGGCGATCCACTTCTCGTTTCTTCTGTCCCTGCTCCGGGATCGCCGGCCACATTTTTTCGCAACCGACATTGCGGTTGGCCCCGTTCGATGGTTCCAATCTTTTCTCATCAGTAGATCGCTA
>JBBSES010000793.1:0-1615 GCA_038239465.1 Gemmatales bacterium | reverse complement strand
TAACGCCCCCCGCTCGGCAAACACCCCTAAAACTCAAGCGAAGGGCCACTCATATGACGACTGCACGTTGGTTCCAACAACGGTTCCTGCTCGCCGCGGTACTCGTGGCCGCCGGCATTGCCGTCGCTCTGCTCGCGGCGCCCGGCACGCCGCCGGTCGCCCAGGCCGATCCCCCCAAGCCCGACGGCGCGACGAAGGTTGCCCCGTCAACCGTGGCCATGTTCGGCGGCACGCCCGCGCGCAACATGGTCAACCTCGTCGAAAAGAACGTCCCCGCCGATTGGGACGCCAAGAAGGGCACAAACATCAAGTGGAAGGTCAAGCTCGGTTCGCGCGCCTACGGCGGGCCGACCGTCTCCGGCGGCCGCATCTTCGTCGGCACCAACAACGAGGCGCCGCGCGATCCCAAGATCAAAGGCGATAAGGGCGTCCTCATGTGCTTCCGCGAGTCGGACGGCCAATTCCTCTGGCAGGCGGTCCATAACAAGCTGGAGTCGGGCCAGGTCAACGACTGGCCCAAGGAAGGCATCTGCTGCACGCCGACCGTCGAGGGCGACCGCATCTACTACGTCAGCAATCGATGCGAGGTCATCTGCTCCGACGTGGCCGGCGACCCGGAAACGAAGAAGGAAAAAGTCCTCTGGAAGTTCGACATGAGGGAGATATTGAAAGTCTATCCCCATAACATGTCGTCGTGCTGCCCTCTCATCGTCGGCGATTTGCTCTACGTCGTCACCAGCAACGGCGTGGACGAGGACCATATCGACCTGCCCTCGCCCGACGCGCCGAGCTTCATCGCCATCGACAAGAACACCGGCAAACTCGCCTGGCGCGACAATTCGCCGGGCAAGGCCGTGATGCACGGCCAATGGTCGAACCCCACGCTCATCGAAATCGCCGGCAAGCAGCAGATTATCTTCCCCGGCGGCGACGGTTGGCTCCGCGCCTTCGAGCCGAAAACCGGCGAAATGCTCTGGCGCTTCGACGCCAATCCCAAAGACTCCAAGTACGATCTTGGCGGCAAGGGGACGCGCAGCGACTTCATCGGCACGCCGGTGGTGTACGACAACAAGATCTACATCGGCACCGGCCAGGATCCCGAACACTACGAAGGCGTCGGCCACATGTGGTGCATCGACCCGGCCGGCAAAAAGGGCGATATTTCACCCGACCTCGTGACCGACCCGAAGAAGTTCCCGCCGCCGACCAAGACGAACCCGAACTCGGCCGTCGTCTGGCACTACGGCGGCAATGTCACCAAGGAAGACGCGGCCAAGATCAACCGCGATTATTACTTCGGCCGCACCATGAGTACCTGCTCCATCCACGATGGCCTGCTCTACTGCGGTGAATTGGCCGGCTACCTGCACTGCCTCGACGCCAAGACCGGCAAGAAGTACTGGGACCACGATTTGAAGGCCGCTGTCTGGGGATCGTCCTACTATGTGGACGGCAAAGTCTATATTGCTACGGAGGACGGCGACGTGTTCGTCTTCGCCCACGGCAAGCAGAAGAAGCCGCCGGTGAAAATCGAAATGGACAGTTCAATCAAAAGCACGCCCGTGGCCGCCAACGGCGTCTTCTACGTCATGAGCGAGACGCACTTGTACGCCAT
>JBBSES010000792.1:0-1637 GCA_038239465.1 Gemmatales bacterium | reverse complement strand
AGGGGAGGGGCCGGGGGTGGGGTTGAGCTACGTTAAACCCCACCCCCAACCCCTCCCCAAAACGGAGAGGGGGCCAGAAGGATATCCTCGTCGGCTCGTCATGCACGGTAGCGCCGTCACATCCGGCCGTGCGGCCCGTCGCATGTCCCGGTTTGTCGCCCGGTCGAGGTTGCCAGTCGCGGACGGGTGCGCATACTTCCGGCGACACCCTTGCCGCTGGAGGAGAACAACCATGCTGCCGCGCTCTCGCTGGTCCGGACTACTTTTGGCCGTCACCCTGCTGCTGACAGGCTGCTGTCACCACCACCGCCACTGCTGCCGTCCCTGTTGTCCGGCGCCGTGCCACGCCTGCTGCGAACCGTGCTGCTGCGGTTACTCGCCGGCGCCTGGCCCCGTCGGGGCGCCGATTCCCCAACCGATCGGAAGATGACGCATGTCCAACGTCCGGCCTTTCATGAGGTGCGGCCTCGTCGTGGCTACCGTGATCCTATGCACGGAACACGCCTCGGCGGCGCGAGTGCGCTATCATTACGTGCCGGCCGACGCTCAGGGGGCCATGACCCTACTGCCCCTTTCCGCCAACGTGCCGGGCGAGCGGGTGAGCGCGTTCGGCCGGTCGCCGTACTGCCAGGCGCCGCGGCCGACCTGCAACATTCCCTTGCGCCACCCCACGACGGGATGCGTGCTGCGCGTGCCGCTCGCCCTGCCGCCGGACGTGCCGACCATCGAACACCGCGCCAGCCGCGTGACCTATAACTACGGCAGTTTCGCCGTCGAGGTGCTGTTCCTGGCCGATGGTTCGGTGGACGTGACGTACAACAACGGCCTCTTGCGAGAGCCGTGGACCGGGCAGTGAGCTAAGGGCTAGTCGATCGCTTATCCCATTGCTCCTCGGCGGAACTCGGCCGAGCGTAGAGCGGCTCCATGGCCCAAACGTCGTCGCGCTGCCCTTCGAGATAGCGCCGCAAGCCGACGTGCAAGACGCTTTCCGGCGTCGGTTCCCAGGCCTCGGATGTCACGACACGATCGGCGCTGACGGCGCGCAATCCCGGTCCCGTGGCCCAGGCGTCCGCCGGCCGATCCCGCAGCCATTCTTCAATAGGGGCGATGGCGAGCGCCGTGGCCGCTTGCCATTCCTCACCCTGTCTTCGATAGCGCTGCACGTACACGCGGCCTTGCTGGGCGTCGGCGAGAACGTCGAGCGTATCGACATTGGCCGGGGCCTGATGCGCCAGCGCGGCGAAGGTATCGACGCCGACGAGCGCGCTGCCCGTCGCATAAGCCAATACCTTGGCCGACATGATGCCGACGCGCAATCCCGTGTAACTTCCCGGCCCGCGACTGACGAGCACGGCATCGAGGTCGCGCGGCCGCCAGCCCGCGCCGGCGAGCAAAGTCGCTACCGCCGGCGCCAGGTCGCGCGCGTTGCGCCGCGCATCGTCCAGGCGACCACTCGCTAGAAGACACGCTCCGTGCGCCACGGCGACGTGACCGACACGGCCCGAGGTTTCCAGGATCAGCAGACGCGACTCGTTCATATGAGCATTGTAGCGTGCCACGGCGATTGAGACCTGCGCCCGCGCCGCCATACCATTTGGCTCAATATTCTTCAATTATCCTGGCGAGCGGGGGGCGTT
>JBBSES010000791.1:0-1646 GCA_038239465.1 Gemmatales bacterium | reverse complement strand
CGCATCACTCAGAACATCAAGAAGTCGGAAGAACGGCTCCGCGGCAAGGACACGGGCGACGGCACGCGCCGACTCCAGCAAGACGTCGTCAAGGATCTCGATACATTGATCGGCCGCGCCCGCCAGCAACAGCAGCAACCCGACGACGCCTCGCTCAAGGCTAGCCGTCCGAGCAAGGGCAAGGCGTCGCGTCCTCGTCCCGGCGAATCCCAAGAACCTTCGACCGCGAAGACTACCGGCAAGGACGGCGGCGCGGGACGCGATAGCGGACCGCCCACGGGCAAGACGGCGGAGATGTTCAAGGACGTGTGGGGCCATCTGCCCGAGCAGATGCGCCTGGAGATGAACGCCTACTCCCGCGAGCAATTCATGGGCAAGTACAACGATCTGCTCAAGCAATACTACGCGACCATCGCCGAGAAGGGCCGCCGCGCGGAGGGGGACAAATGAACGATGCCACCTCGCTCAACCGCCGTCGTTTCCTGGCCCAGGGCGGGCGCGCCTTGCTCGGCACGAGCGCCGCGTCGGCGGGACTGACCGCCGCCTGGGCGCTCGAGGCGGATCGGCCCGAGCGCTTGCCGGACACATCGACCACTACCTCGTTGATCACCCCTCCCGCGCAGCGCTGCCTCGATCAGGCGCTCGAGTACCTGGCGCGTGCCCAGCATGGCGACGGCTCCTTCGGCGAGCGGCAATACCGCGGCAATGTCGCCGTCACCAGTTTGTCAGCCCTCGCCCTGATGGCGGGCGGCCATCAGCCCGGTCGCGGGCCGCGCGGTAAAATCGTCCTCGACGCCCTAACGTTCGTGCTAGGCCAGGAGGACGCCCGCCGGGCGCCCGGCTTTTTGCACAACCCGATGGCCTCGCCGCACGGCCCCATGTACGGCCACGGCTTCGGCACCCTCTTCCTCGCCGAAGCGCACGGCATGGTCCACGGCAAGAAACTGCGCGACGATCTGCACGAAAAGCTGAAACGAGCCGTGGACCTCATCGTCGATAAACAGAACGCCGAGGGCGGCTGGCGCTATCAGCCCGAGCGCCGCGACGCCGACCTATCCGTCACCATCTGTCAAATCATGGCCCTGCGCGCGGCGCGCAACGCCGGCATTTTGGTGCCGAAATCGACGGTCGAGAAGTGTACGGAATACGTGAAGGCGTGCCAGGACGCGAGCGGCGGCTTCCGCTACATGAAGCAGGGCGGCCCGCCGGCCTTCGCGCGCACGGCCGCCGGCATCGTCGCCCTCTACAGCGCCGGCATCTACAAGGGCCGCGAAATCGACGACGGCTTGAAATACCTGGCGCAATTCAAGCCCAACCCCCAATTCCCGCGCCGCGACATGCCGGACTTGCACTACTTCTACGGCCACTATTACGCGGCTCAAGCGATGTGGACGGCCGGCGAGCCGCGTTGGTCCGAGTGGTTTCCCGCTATCCGCGACGAACTGGTCAGCCGCGCCAAAACCCGCGGCGACGGCTCCTGGTCCGATTCCATTTGCAGCCACTACGCCACGGCGATGGCGTGCATTATCTTGCAGATACCGAATAATTATTTGTCGATCTTGCAGAAGTGAGCGAATGATATCGGCGAGGGGGGGGGGGGGGGGGGGGGGGGGGCGGCGGCGCCCGCGCCCCCCGTGTCGGGGGGG
>JBBSES010000790.1:0-1661 GCA_038239465.1 Gemmatales bacterium | reverse complement strand
TGAGCATGAAGCGATCGACCTGCGCCTCGGGCAGGTGATAGGTGCCTTCTTGCTCGATGGGGTTCTGCGTGGCCATCACCAAAAAAGGCGCCTCCAGCGGATGGCTGGTCTCGCCGATGGTGACTTGTTTTTCCTGCATAGCTTCGAGCAGCGCGCTCTGCACCTTGGCGGGGGCGCGGTTGATCTCGTCGGCCAGCACGAGATTGGCGAAGATCGGCCCGCGTTTGACGGTGAACTCGCCGGAGCGCGGATTGTAAATCTGCGTGCCGATGATGTCGGCCGGCAGCAGGTCCGGCGTGAACTGAATGCGATGAAAGCTGAGGCGCAGCGCCTGAGCGAGCGTGCGAATGGCGAGCGTCTTGGCCAGGCCAGGCACGCCTTCGAGGAGGATATGGCCGCCGGTTATCAGGCCGACGAGCAGGCGATCGACGAGGGTGCGTTGGCCGACGATGACCTTCGCTAACTCCGCGTACAGGGGTTGCAAGCCGTCGCGCCGCGCGGCGACCTGGCGATTCAATTCGGCAACGTTGACGGTCATGGGGCCACCCGCTAATTCCGCGACGCCTCGGATTGTCAGCGGGGATTGTATCGGGTTCGGGCGGCGCTGCCTGAAATTGGCGAGGGCAGTCGCGTTAAAGGCGATGAAGGAAAAAGGAATGAGCGGTGGGGTTTATTTCCACCGTGTACGCCGTCGCGGGGCTGCAAGTCGGGGATAGACCCCGCCGCTCGTCATTACACCCGCGGCAGCCAGCGTTGCCGCGGCGCCGCGTCAGTCGCCGGTCGATGCGGCGGTTGAAAGTCCGGGTTAGTGAGGCCGCAAATGTTGACGCTGATCCCCAATCCCGCGCCGATCGCCTTGAGAGCGGCGTATCCCCGTTGCCGCCGGGCGCGTGCCAGGTATTTCGCCGGCGCCAGTCCCGCTGCTTGAATCACAACGCCGTCGGCGAACTCGCGTAACACCGCTTCATCGAGGCCGTGCGGCGCCAGCGCGCGCGTCAGGTTGTCGCGGATGCCCGGCCGCAAAAACATGTACCCGGCCGTGATCTTGCGGATGCCGACGAGGGCCAACGCTTCCAAAAGGCCAGCCAGACGTTCGCGCGTGTCGGTCAACCCCGGCACCAAGGGTGCGACTTCGACCTGCACCGGCACGCCGCAGTCGCGCAGCCGGGCGATTTGCCGGAGACGTAAACGCGGCGAGGCGGCCAGCGGTTCCAGGATGCGTTGCAAGCCACGCTCGACGGTCGTCAGGCCAATCGTTACCCGTACCCGCTCCCGATGCGCGGCCAGGACCGCCAACGCGGAGGGCCGGATGTAGCCGCGCGTCATCAGCCACGCTTCGATTCCCTGGTCGGCCAATACCTCGACCACGCGGCACGTTTCGGCCTGCACGTCGGGCAGCGGCATGAACGGATCGGTCGAAGGGCTGAGGAAGACGGCGCGCGGCTTGCGCGTCCGGCTCGCCAATTCCTTCACCAGGCGCTCGGGAGTGTCCTCGTAGAGAGAGACTTTTTCGTCGCCGGGATAGGTGGGATAGGCCCGGGCGCTGCAGAAGGAACAGCGCTGGGCGCAACCCTGGAAAAGGTTGAGGCTCAATACGTCGGGCATGTCCGCGAACGGGCCAGGGTGGAGCAGCGGGCCAGTGCGCGCCACCCGTTCCAAGC
>JBBSES010000789.1:0-1675 GCA_038239465.1 Gemmatales bacterium | reverse complement strand
GGCGATCACCGGGCCGGCGATGTCGATGCAGGAGGTCGGCGCCCTCGCGCGCAAAGGCGACCGCGGTGGCGCGCCCGATGCCGCGCGCCGCCCCGGTGACGACCGCCGCCTTGCCGTTGAGGCGTCCTATGCCCTGGGTTGCCATGTCGTCGATCCTTGAAGCGGTCTGCCCGACCGTTTCAATGACGCGGGGCGGGTCGGGGTTGCGCCCTGGCAAGCCTACTGCGCTTTAAGTCCCTTCGCTTGCCACCGGGCCAATCTCCGGACCGCGCGGAAAACCCTTGATGCGGGACAGGATGTCGGCCAACGGATCGCCGTTGAGCGCATCGGTCACGAAATCCCGGTGCGGAACCGCCTCCCCGGCGTCCACGAATCTGACGTTGCCGGGCTCGATGCCGGACCCCAGGGCCGTCTCGACCCCGACTCCGCGCGCCTTCAAGCGGCGCTCCAGGGCCGCGTTGCCGTCCTTCGACGATTTCCCGTAGACGCTGACGAAAAACCCCGAGCCCCGGCGTTCGACGAAGTTTTGGAAGGTGTCGAGTTCGCCGTAAAGCGCGTCAAGCAGTACGATACCGCGAATGCGCCCGCCCGCGTGACCGTAGCGCAAGGCAGCCGCGGCCGGCAGATAACCGCCGCTGTAGGCCACCACGATCACCGGCGCATGATCGAAGGCGAAGTCGGCAGCCTGCGTGCCGTAGAGCTCGGCGAGATGCCGGCCGGCCTCATGCAGGAACTGGTTGAAGACACCCGGCTCCCAGAACCGGCCGGCGCTCGAATCGCGCGCATCCACGGCGAACTGCGGCGCCACCAGGACGGCGTTGATGCCGGACTGTGCGAGCTGGCGCGGCACGCCCTGTCGGCCCTGCACATCGCGCTCCAACGTCGCCTCGTTGCCGTGCAGAAACACCACGATGGCGGACGGACGACGCGGGTCGAAGCCGCGCGGAACCGACAGCAGAACGCGGCGCTCGCCGTAGGTCTGGTCTTCCCAGAGCGTGCCGTTGCGCAGCGACGAATGGCCGAGTCGACCATGGTCGTTGACATCCATGAAGGCTTTCGCCGCGCCCGGCACCGTACCGTGAAACGGAAACGGCGCGGTATCGAACTCGACCAGAGCCGTGCGGGCGCTTGCAACGGGCGGCAGGGACAGCGACTGCGACAATCTGGGGGCGAGCAACGCAGGTTCGCGGGCGCAGGCCCCGAGGAAGCAGGGAAGGGCCACAAGGACCGCCAGTCGCCGCAGGCTGAAAATCGCGCTGGCCACGTCGCCGTCTCCCGGCTGAGATCGCTCACTCCCAAAGAGCACGCCGAGGCAGAGTCCTAAGACATTGGTGACTAAACCTTTAAGCCGAAGCTCCCTGGCGGGTCGTAATTCGCCGTCGTGTTGCGCGCCGGGAACACCTGTGGCAGCACCACCGCGAAAAACGCCGGGATGGCCAGCAGATAGGCGCCTCCGGCAAGGGTCAGCACGGCCGAGAGCCCGAACGCGGTGGCGATCAGCGGCACAGCCGCGGCGCCGATCACCGAGAAGCAGCCGTTGATGCCCCAGGCCCACAGGAACATGTGCTCCTTGCCGAGCCGGGCCAGCGTCGTCATCGCGGTCGGCATTGGGAAGCCCATGAGGTAGGCGGGCGGCGCGACCGTGAGGAAGCAGATGGCCAGCCGCAAGCCGTAG
>JBBSES010000788.1:0-1684 GCA_038239465.1 Gemmatales bacterium | reverse complement strand
TGAGACAGTTCTAGGGACGCCGTTTTCGGATGGTCGGCATCCCAGACGCGTGCCGTCCGGTCGGCACTGGCCGTGACCAGGAGCTTGCCGTCGGGGCTAAAGCGGGCACCGTGGACCGCGGCGGTATGGCCGTCGAAGCGGGCGAGTTCATTTCCCGTGGCGGCGTCCCAGACGCGGGCGCTTTTGTCGTCGCTGGCGGTGGCCACTTTGCGGTTGTCGGGGGAGAAGATGGCGGCATTAACGGCCTTATCGTGGCGAAGGCGCGGCCCCACCGGCTGGCCCGTGGCCGCGTCCCACACCTGCCCCGTGCGGTCGGCACTGGCGCTGACGATGCGCAGACCATCCGGGCTAAAGACGGCGCTCGTGACCGCCCCTTCGTGCTTCATCGTCGGCGCCAGCGGCTTGCCGTCGCCGGCGTCCCACAGGCGCACCTCTCCTCCCTTGGTCGCGGTCAACGCGAGGCGGCCGTCGAGGCTCAACGACCCGGCCGTTAGCGGCGCCTCGTGGGGCAGAGGCGGGCCAAGCAACTCGTTGGTCGCGGCGGACCAGACGCGAGCCGTGCCGTCGTCGCTGGCGGTGAGCAAGTGCTTGTCCGTGGGGCCAAACGTGGCACTATGCACGGTGCCGTTGTGCCATAATGGAGGCGACAATGGCTCGCCGGTGGCGGCGTCCCAGACGCGGGCCGTGTCGTCTTCGCTGGCGGTGGCGATCCGTTTACCGTCGGCGCTGAACGAGACATTCGTCACGTTGCTGCCGTGCTTGAGGGGCGCGCCGACCCGATCGCCGGTCGATGTGTCCCAGATTTGCGCCCGGTTGTCTTCGCTGGCGGTGGTAATATGCTGGCCGTCCGCCGGATTGAAGGCGACGCGGAAGACAAGCCCGCCGTGCCGCAGCGGGCGCGAGGCCGACTTGCCGGTCGGCACTTCCCACAGACGAACCGTTTCGTCCTCGCTGGCGGTGGCGAGACGCTTGCCGTCCGGCGAAAACGCGGCGTGGAGGACTGGCCCTAGATGTTTCAGCGGCGCTCCCACGCTTTCGCCGCGGGCCACGTCCCAGAGCCGGGCCGTCTTGTCGTCGCTGGCCGTCGCGGCGAATTTTCCGTCGGGACTGAAGGCGGCGTAGCGAACCGGGCCATCGTGTTTGAAGGCAGGGGAACTGGCCTGGCCGGTGGCCGCGTCCCACAGCTGGGCGGTGCCGTCGGCGCTGGCGGTCAGCACCTTATCTCCCGCGGGGCTGAATTCCGCGTGGTACACCGGCCCCGCGTGACGCAGCGGTGGCGCGAGCGCTTTGCCGGTGCGCGCGTCCCAGACCCGGCCCGTGCAGTTGAGGCTGGCCGTCACCACGCGGCCGCTATCGGCACTGAAGGCGCCGCCGACCACGGCTTCCCGGCCACCGTGACGCATCGGTTCGCCGAGAGGATCGCCTTCGCGGGCGTTCCAGAGGCGGGCGACGCCGTCGCCGCTGGTTGTCAGGACGGTTTGGCCATCGGGACTGTAAACGGCAGAGGTCACCCGCCTGTCGTGAAACCACATCTGCCTTAATTCGGGACATAGATACAAAACGGCTCGGATGCGAACGCGGTGCCTCAAGCTCTTTGCCAGGGCCTACGCATCACCCCTTGTCTAAATTATCGCCGGATTGCAGGATTTCTTCGAGAAAAGCCGGGTCTAACGCCGCCGTGTAG
>JBBSES010000787.1:0-1688 GCA_038239465.1 Gemmatales bacterium | reverse complement strand
GGCGGCATGGGCGTCGTCTATCGCGCCAAGCAGAAGGGACTGCAACGGCTGGTGGCGTTGAAGATGATCCTGGCCGGCACCCACGCCAGCGCCGAGGAACTGGACCGCTTCCGCGGCGAGGCGCAGGCCGTCGCCCGCTTGCGCCACCCGAACATCGTGCAGATTTACGAGGTGGGCGAACACGAGGGGAAGCCGTACTTCTCCCTGGAACTGGTCGAGGGCGGCAGTCTCGACAAGCAACTTACCGGCAAGCCGCTTCCCTTCCGCGAAGCCGCGCTGCTGCTTGAAACGCTGGCCCGCGCCGTCCACGCGGCCAATCTGCAAGGCATCGTCCACCGCGATTTGAAGCCGGCCAATGTTTTATTGCAGCTTGCGGAGGGGGGATTGCAGAATGAAACGCGGCAACTGGCGAACCCGCCTGCTTCTGAACAATCCGCAATCCGCGATCTGCAATTTGCAATCCCCAAGATCGCCGACTTCGGCCTCGCCAAGCGCCTCGACGCCGACGCCGCGGAGACGCATAGCGGCAACATGGTCGGCACCCCTACCTACGTCGCGCCCGAGCAGGCGGCCGGCCGGCCGATAGGTCCCGCGGCCGATCAGTATTCCCTGGGGGCGATGTTTTACGAAATGCTCACCGGCCGGCCGCCCTTCCGCGGTGAGACGGCGATGGATACCCTTATTTTGGCGATGGCCGAGGAGCCGGTGCCGCCGGTCCAGCTGCGGCCCAAGCTGCCCCTCGACTTGCAAACCATTTGTTTGAAGTGTCTGGAGAAAGACCCGGCCAAGCGCTATGCCACGGCCGAACACCTCGCCGACGATTTGCGCCGCTACCTCGACGGCGAGCCAATCCTCGCCCGCGCCATCAGCCGTCCCGAACGGGCCTGGCGCTGGTGCCGGCGCAATCCGCTGGTCGCCGGCATTCTTTTAGCGCTGACCGTCGGCCCCGCCATTGGACTATGGCACCTGTCGGCGCTGTCCTCTTCTTTGGTGCGTTCGACGGCGCTGGAAAGCGCCGCGCAGCAGTCCGAAATGCTCGAAGGCATCAACGCCTTCTATAGCTCGCGCGTCGTCGATCGCGTCAAGGCGCACGGCATCGAGGTGACGCATGACTACGCCGACCCGGCGAAGAAAGGCGCAATCCCGCTGCCAGCGACGTTGACCATCGAGTTGGGCCAGTTCATCACCAGCCAGAGCCAGACCGGCATTCAAGTGCGCCTCTACAGCGACCTGCCCTTTTTGTCGCGCACCGACGGCGGGCCGCGCGACGCCTTCGAGACGGACGCGCTGAAGCGTCTGCGCGCCGACCCGACGACGCCGGTGTATCGCTTCGAGGAGTTCCAGGGCAAGCCGACGTTGCGCTACGCCACGGCGCGGGTGATGCGCGCGACGTGCGTCGATTGCCACAACACGCATCCCAAGAGTCCGCGGAAGACCTGGAAGGAGGGCGAGGTGCGCGGCGTGGTGGAGATTATCCGGCCGCTGGAGCGCGACGAGGCCAAGACGCGCCAGGGATTGCAAGGGACATTCTTGCTGGTCGGCGGCGTGACGTTGAGCCTGCTGGGGTTGTCGAGCGTCGGACTGATCGTGAGCAACTGGCAGCGGCGCCGCGGCCAGCGCGAAGCCGGCGGAAAATCCGCGCGCTGAGGCTCGATCCAGGGCTTGCTGTTTCGCGGCCCCATCCCCTT
>JBBSES010000786.1:0-1697 GCA_038239465.1 Gemmatales bacterium | reverse complement strand
GCACTCGGGGCGCTGACGCGACCCCGCTCGCCAAGTAATTGATCGCGCTATAACGTTTCGGGAGCCGCGCCATGCGCCTTCGTCTCAGTTTGCTTCTCGTGCCGGCTTTCTGGTTCCTGCCCGTCGCCGCCCAGGATAAGAAGCCCGAAAAGAAAGACCCGCCCAAGGTGACGGTCCTCTTTCCGCTAGGCGTGCCCGCCGGCGCGACGACGAAGGTAATCGTGCGCGGTGTCAAGCTCGACGAGGCCAAGGAACTACGCTTCGCCGACGAGAAGGTGACGGCCAAGATCCTCAAGAAATCCAAGGTGCCGCTACCGCCCAAGGCCGACTTGAACGTCGTCGGCGACTCGATGCTCGAAGTCGAAGTGACGCTGCCCGAAGGCCTGGACGCGACCCCTCTGGCTTTCAAGGTCGAAACCCCCGTTGGCGACACGGCCGATCACAAGCTCTTGGTCAACGGCAACATCCCCGTCGTCGCCGAGAAAGAGCCGAACAACGGCTTCAAGCAGGCGCAGCCGGTGCAGGTGCCGCACATGATCGACGGCGCCATCGGCCAGGGCCAGGACGTGGACGTCTTTCGCATCGAAGGCACGGCCGGACAGAAACTCAACTGCGAAGTGCTGGCCGCCCGCCACGGCTCGGCGCTCGATTCCATCCTGACCCTCTACGACGCCGACGGCCGCATCGTCGCCAGCAACGACGACCACGACGGCTCGACCGACTCGCGCATCGAAGTGGTATTGCCCGCCGCCGGAGCCTATTATCTCAGCTTGCAGGATGCCCACGATCAGGGTGGCGCGGCCTACGTCTATCGACTGGTGATCGACACGGCCAAGTGAAGTTTCGCGGCACGATCCGATCATTGCCAACTCCTGTGTCATTCCGCCTTGCCCCTTGGCCTCCCCTCGCCGCGCGGTAGGATTCAATTCCCACCCCCCGGAGGCCACCCAATGGCAAAGCCCCTTTTCGCGCTGACGCTCCTCTTGCTCGCGCTCCCCGCCGTTGTCGCCGAGCCGAAAGCCGACGACCTGGCGACACGGCTGCGCGATCTTTCCAGCCCCGTCGTGGCCGCCGACGATGGCCGGGCCAAGGAACTTCCCGCCATGCTCGCGGCGAACGTCCGCGACCGCCTTCGCGCCGCCGGGCAGCGGGAAACCAAGCTCTGGCGCGAGATCAAGAACAAGGCCGACTGGGAGCGCTACCGCGACCCGCGCCTGCAAGCGCTGCGCGAATCGCTCGGCACCGTGCCGGCGCGGCCCAAGGACTTTAAGGTAAGCGTGACGCGCTCGCTCGACGGCGAGGGCTATCGCATCGATAACATCGTCTTCGAGAGTCGGCCTGGCCTGCTCGTCACCGCCAACCTCTATAGCCCCAAGGAAGCGCTCAAGTCGATGCCCGGGATCGTCATCTGCCCCAGCCACCACAACCCCAAGACCGAAGGCGAGCTGCAAGACATGGGCGTCAGTTGGGCGCGCCAGGGCTGCGTCGTCCTCGTGCCGGACAACCTGGGCCACGGCGAACGGCGGCAACATCCCTTCCGCGACGCCCAGAGCTTCGACGGCAAGTTTCGCTCCGGCCGGCAGGACTATTACTTCCGCTATAACGTCGGCATGCAACTGCACTTGGCCGGCGAAAGTCTGACCGGCTGGATGGTCGGCGACTTGCTCCGCTGCGTGGACGTGCTGCACCAGCGGCCG
>JBBSES010000785.1:0-1714 GCA_038239465.1 Gemmatales bacterium | reverse complement strand
GGTGTGGCATTCGCAAATGCGATCGTCGAAGCTCTTGGGACTCTGCAGCGGCAGATCGATCATAGCGGTGTCCATGTTGCAGACGCAGATGATGTCGCCCTGATTGGCGAGATAGATTTGCGGTTTGTCCTTGCCGTCGGGGTTGGGGACGAATTGACTGCCGCCGAAGACCCATTCGGTGTCGAGGTTCTTCTTGGTCTTGCGATTGCGGATCCACTCCTGCGCGGGCACGGTGACGAGCTTGCCCTTTTCCTCGTACTGCAGGCTAATCTTGATGGTGCTGCCGCTGGCCGGCTTGAACTTCGGCTCGAAGCTCACCGGAGAACCGGACTTGGCTCCGGCGGCGAGCAGGGCGAGGTGAAGGTTGCGCGCGTCCACGTCGGCGCTGAGGATCGATTCGTGTTCCTTGGTCCCCTTGCGGCAGAGCAATTCTTCGAGGCCGCCGCCCTCGCGCATGCAGACCTCGGCCTTGACGAGGACGCGGCGAACCTCGCCCTGCGTTTCCAGGACGACGTTCTTGAACAATTCCTTGCGTTTCGGCTCGGCCGTCTGGCCGGCTTCCTTGGCGCTCGGCTTTTCCGCCTTCGGGGCGGTGTCGGCGTCGCAGCCGAGGAACCCCAAGGTGCCGAGGAGCGTCAGCGCCGCCAACCGGCGAGGAGTGGATGAAGTGTTCATAATGGTGGAGAATACCAATTCGCCGTGCGCGGGTGAAGGAAAAAGAGCGCTCGATTCCTACGATGTTGGCCATCGTGAAAAAATTGCCAAAATTCCGTAAACGGCCTGACGCGGCCTGTCTCTAGTAATGTGGACGGCCCATCCCCTTACCCCTAACGGAGAGGCCCGTGGACACCACCTGGCCTGGCGCTCACGACGCTCGGCTCGAACGTTTGATGAGCGCGACCGTGCGCGCGGCGCTGAGCGACGACCGCGCCGAGGTGTCGCCCGAGGTCCGCACGCTGGTCCGCGATACGTTGAGATCGTTCCGCGCCGGCACCTCTCGGCCGCGCGGCCGGTTCCGTCGGCCGCGCAAAGTGAATCGGCGTTGGCTCAGGGGGAGATGGCGATGACTGCCGTGGCTGCGAGCGACCAGGAATTGTTGCAGGAGTTCGTCGGCGGCCGCGACGAGGCGGCCTTCGCCGCGCTGGTGCGCCGCCACGGGCCGATGGTCTACGGCGTTTGCCGGCGCGTCCTCAAGGACGACCACGAAACGGAGGACGCTTTCCAGGCGACCTTTATCGTCCTGTCGCGCAAGGCGCCGGGCATCGCCCGCGCGGAGTCGCTGGGGCCGTGGCTGCATCAAGTGGCCACCCGCGTCGCCTACCGAGCCCATGCCCGGAGGAAACAACGCGCCGGCCGCGAGATCGCCTTGAATGAGGCCACGCACGATGCCTCGGCGCCGCCGGCCGACGGCGCCGCGCGGCAACTGCGGCCCTTGCTCGACGAAGAGATTGGCCGGCTGCCGGAGAAATACCGGGTGCCGTTGATCTTGTGCTATCTGGAAGGCAAGACCACGGACGAAGCGGCCCAGCAGCTGGGTTGGCCGCGCGGCACCGTCGCCGGCCGCATGTCCCGCGCCCGCGATATGCTGCGCTCGCGCCTATCGCGGCGCGGCCTGACGGTTAGCGGCGCCGCCTCCGCCGCCGTTCTCGTTCAGGCTGCCAGGGGCATGGCGGCGCCGCCCGCCGTGCTAGCGGCTATGAGTCAAAGCGCGCCC
>JBBSES010000784.1:0-1719 GCA_038239465.1 Gemmatales bacterium | reverse complement strand
GGCTTGCAGCGCTTCCAGGGCGTCGAAGCCGTAGACCTCGAGCGGGCCATACGCCGCCACTAGCGCATCCTCGATGGGCGCTTCGAGCGGCAATTCGAGTTCCGGCCGGCGCCACGTCAGCGGCACGCTCGAACCGGCCAGCAGCGGGAACTTCAGCTCGGCCGCCGATGCCGCCATCCGCTTCGCTTGCGGCCAGCTGTAGGACAGGTGCTTGGCGTTGAACACGGGCACGGCGCGGCCGGTGCGTCGGAACACCTCGACGATTTCGCCGAACATTTCGGAGCGCGGATAGAGAATTTGCTCCTTGTCGTTGCGCGGATAGTTGCCGTGCTCGCCGACGAGCACGACGCCATCGACGGCCAATCGGTCGGTGCCGAGCGTCAGAGCGTCCGCGATACTACGGCAATGACGGAAGCCGAACTCACGGCTTAACTCGCGCGACAGATCGTTTTCCGGCAATTGATCGACATGCATCGACGCCACGAATTGCCCCGGCACATGAAGCCGGCCATCGCGGGTATAGCCGTGCAGGAATCGGCCGACGAGGTGATACGCATGGGACAAAGGTCGATAGACGGTGGCGATGACCGCGAGCGGCTTGCGCCCCTCGTTGCCAGGCCGCGAGGGACGGGCGCGGAACATGTCGCCGTTGAGCGCGTCCTCCGCGCCCGGAGCGATGTTGCTCAGGGTGAGGGCCGCCGCGGAGGCGAGAAACTTACGACGCGAGCAACGCAGGGAGCGGTCGAGCATGGCAATGGTCCGTGGCGAGAAGTCCGCATGGGCGCCCAGTACCCTCCTACTGTACACTCTTCCGACCACGGCCGGCAACCGCCGCGACCTCGCTATTTCGGAGTCACGGACGATGACCCTCTGGCAAGCGATCGTTCTCGGCATCATCCAGGGCGTGACCGAGTTCCTGCCCATCAGCAGCACGGCCCATCTGTCGATTGTGCCGGCCTTGTTTGGGTGGGAAGACCCGGGAGCGGCGTTCACGGCCGTCATCCAGTGGGGCACGCTCGTCGCCGTCTTGATCTACTTTCGCGGCGACGTTTTCCGCATCCTGAAAGCGATGTGGCTGGGCATCTGGGACGGCAAGCCGTGGAACAGCAACGACGCCCGCCTCGGCTGGATGATCGGCGTCGGCACGCTGCCCGTCGTCCTGCTTGGGCTACTCTTTCACCACGCTATCGAAACGACGCTGCGGTCGCTGTACGTCATCAGCGCCGCGGCCATCGTGTTGTCTTTGGTCTTGCTCGCCGCCGAACTGACGGCTCGCCATATGCACGCGAAACCGCGTATGCTCGGCCAGCTGGGATGGAAGGACGCCATCGGCGTGGGGCTGTGGCAAGCGGTGGCGCTGGTGCCGGGGGCGTCGCGCTCCGGCGTCACCATCACTGGTGGCCTGTTTCTCGGCATGTCGCGCGACACGGCGGCGCGCTTCTCATTCTTGCTCTCGCTCCCAGCGGTCTATGGGGCGGGCGTGCATCAACTCATCAAGCATCGCCACGAATTGCTCGCTTCGGGGCAAAGCACGCTCAACCTCGTGGTCTGCACGCTGGTATCAGGCGTCGTCGGCTACCTGGCGATTGCCTTTTTGGTGGGCTATTTGAAGCGGCATTCGACGTATGTGTTCATCGTGTATCGGTTGGCGCTGGGGGGGGTGTTGCTGGCGCTGCTGATGGCGGGGGTGCTGCCATCTCAATAAAGGCGAGCGGGGTC
>JBBSES010000783.1:0-1722 GCA_038239465.1 Gemmatales bacterium | reverse complement strand
GCTCCGCCTCGTCGGTGTGCTTCCAACGAGCGGTACATCTTTGGACGCACCGACGAGGCGGAGCCTCGGAAAAGTGGGTTCCCAGGCCGGAGCCTGGGAACCAGGAGATATGCCCTCGTTTAGCCGCGACCCGAAAGGGGAGCGCGGCAATTACGCATGGCCACCGCGTTCGTACTCCTGTTATGGTTCGCTGGCCTGGCCCTGGCCGCCACCAGCGTCCAGCGCATCCTGACGCGCCAGCGCGCCCGCGAACGCATGTTCGACGCGCCGGCCGCCGATGCGGCGCCGAAACCTCTGGACCTGCAAGACCTCAACTGGCTGGGCCGCTGGCTCTACGTCGCGGGCTACCGCGCGCCGGAAGCGCCCACCATCTTTATCGTCGCCGCCGTCGGCCTAACATTTCTGGGTTTGCTCACCGCCTATCTCTTATCGATCTCGCCCTTGCTCGCGGGAGTGCAGCGCGGCCTGAAGGTCTTCCCCGGGAACATCGGCGAGATCTTCCTGCCGTTCGTTTGGTCGGCGCCGTGGCTCGGCGGCCTGGTGCTGGCGAGCTTGCCGTGGATGAGCGTCCGCCGCCGCCGCCGCGATCGCGTCACGCAGGTCGAGCAAGACTTGCCCCTGCTATTGGAGTTGCTCGCCACTCTGGGCGAAGCGGGCCTCGGCTTCGACGCGGCGCTGGCGCGCATCCTCGACGCGCAGCGCGCCGACCGCACGCTGGTGCAGGAATTTCGCACGTTTCAGGTGGAAGTGCTGGCCGGCCGGCCGCGCATCCAGTGTCTGCGCCGGCTCACGCGTCGCGTCGAGGTGACGACGTTCACCATCTTCGTGTCGGCGCTGGTGCAAGCCGAGCAAAGCGGCATGGGCATCGCCGGCGTGCTGCGACGGCAGGCGGAAGACGCGCGCGACCGCCGCCGCGAACGCACCTTACAACTGGCCGCCCAGCTGCCGGTTAAATTACTCTTCCCGCTCATCATCTGCTTTTTGCCGGGTATTTTCGTGGCATCCTTGGGGCCAATCGTGCATCAGTTCATTCAACTCGTCGATTCGATCACGCGCGGCGCGCGTGGAGGGGGGCCGTGACGTGCGTCTCGTCAAGCAAGCGACGGGCGAAGTGGTGGCCGGCGAGGTGAGCGTCGCCGACGGCTTCTGGTCGCGCTTCCGTGGCCGACAGTGGCATCCGCCGCTGCCTCAAGGGCACGGTCTTCTCCTGGTCCCATGTTCGGCGGTGCATACCTTCTGGGTGCGCGGCAGCCTCGATATCGTCTTGCTCGACAGGAAGGGCCAAGTGGTCGCCGTGCGGGCATCGGTGCCACCGTGGCGTGTGGTGCCATCGGCGCGCGGCGCCTATGCCACGCTCGAATTGGCGGGCGGTAGTTCATGCCTGCAGGTCGGCGATCTATTGCGATTACAAGACGACGGGCCGGTGCCGGCGTCGGCCGCGTTCCTGACCGACAAGGCGGCGACATCGGATGAACTACCGAAAGACGCCCCCATCCCGTGGACGAAGCTCGCCCTACTGACCGTGCTGGTGCTGCTCGCTTACGCCAACAGCTTTGGCGGCGCCTTCGTGTTCGACGACTTTCGCAATTTCGCGGGAAACCCGGACGTACAGCAAGGTTGCCCGACGTGGAAGGCGCTGGCGCACGGTCGGCCCCTCGTCACGCTGTCGCTGGCGTGGAATTACTCGCTGTTTGGTCGGCGGCCGGCCGGATATCACTTCTT
>JBBSES010000782.1:0-1729 GCA_038239465.1 Gemmatales bacterium | reverse complement strand
GTGGAACTATGTGGTGCTGGAAGAGGGGGCGAACAAGCACTCGCATCTGGTCACGGTTACGAAGGCGCAGGACCTGGCTCACACCGCCGGGCGTGAAATCCATGAGGTCGAGGCGCCGCGCGGCAAGGAAACGGCGAAGATCGTCATTTACAAGATTGAGGGCGCCGTACCGGCGGGAGGCTGTTGCGTTGTAGATTTGCTGCACAAGCACGAGGCGGGGGTGCGCAGGGGCGTGCGCTACGGACCGCTCGCCTCCTGGATCTCCTGCTCTATCGGGAGCAACCGCGAAGCGGGGCGGCGCAGGGGCGCGCACCGTCTCCCTCCAGGGCGGCGGCGGGGTTGAATGGTCACGTCGTTAGTCGATTATTCGTCGACGGCCGCCTGGTCCGCAACCGGCGCCGGCGGTTCTTGCATCAGTTCGCGCAGGGCCTGGGCGATCGGCGACAGACGCATCGTCCCGAAGGTTCCTTCATAACGCGCCGTCTGGGCCAGCACCGTCGCCAAGCCCAGATGTACGATCAACACCGCTCCGACATGGGCGTGAAAACGCCGTGAGCCGTACACCTGGCCGTCGTCGATTCCCCAGAACACCTTCAGCCGGCCGTTGACCCGCTCCACCGACGTGCGCCCCTTGTACAGCCGTTCAAACAGTTTCGTGGCGCGCGGAATCGACGGGAAGCGACGCAGGTCGATCTCCTGCTTGACGCGCACCGTCAGGCCGTACTTGCGTTCGCCGTTGCAGGCGGCGTCGCTGGGGCATTCCCAGTCGCCGTGCCGGGCCGGACAGCGGTATTTCAGCGTACCACGCTCCGCTTCGTGGCCGATGTAGGCCATGGCGTGACGCACCGGCTCCGCGCCGACCCGGTCGTAGCAGAACAGCGTTCCCGCCTGATCGTAGACCACGTTGAGCGGCGTGCGGCCGCCCACCACCTTTTCGGGTTCTTCAAGTTGAAAGGTCCGGTTCTGGATCACCGGCCGCACCTGCTCGTCGTGCAGCAGCTCATGCACGGCGCCGTCGTCGGCCGCCTTGTCGTAGGCCATGGTTTCGATGCGGTCCTCGGGCAGGTTCTTTTTCGCCTGCTGGAGCAAGTCGCCGATCATCTCGTTGTCGCCGATCTTGGCGTCGGTGATGCGGTAAGACAGCACCACTTCATGCTTGACGTCCACCAGCAGATGCAATTTGTAGCCGAACCACTCGACCACCTTGGTCACTTTGCCGTCGTCGTCCTTGTACTCCTTGCGTCCGCCGGTTGGTTGGGGCAGGCCTTGCTGCTGTTCCGCCTCACGCAGGGCGGCGCTGTCGGCGGCCCGGCCGGACAGGCCGGTCGAATCGCCGGCCGTATTCTTGCCGAGGTCGGGGACGACCTGGCCGAGCCGCTGGACCATTCCATTAAAGATCTCTTGCAGGTAAGTCAGGTGGGGCTCCTCGCCGAGGACGGCGAGGAAGCGCGACATGTTACAGGGCTTGGGGACCTTGTCCTCGGATTCGACGCCGATGAGCAAACGCAAGGCGGGATTGCGTTCCAGCTCGGCCAGGCAGGCGTCGAGGGTGTGATGACGCAGCAGGATGGCCAGCAGCAGCGTGCCCCAGAGGACGACGATGGGGTAGTCGTCTCGGCCCTTGCCGCGGGCGCGTTGCAGGGAGTCGAGCAGGGAGGCGTCGGGAATGTCTTCCAGGCAGGTGCGAATGGTTTGCAGGGAGGGGGAGTCTTCGAGGGCGTCCCAGGCG
>JBBSES010000781.1:0-1733 GCA_038239465.1 Gemmatales bacterium | reverse complement strand
GCACTTCCTGCACGACGGCCGGCCTCCCGTCATTCGTCAAGCGACCTACGGCGAGCGGGGGGCGTTAGCCCCCCGTGGTTCTGCGGGGGCAATCCACGGGGGGCTTAAGCCCCCCCCTCGCCCAGAGGCTTTCAACGTCACGCTGCGAAGCATTCTCGGCTCGCTCAACGTGTGCAGCAAGGAATGGATCATCCGCCAGTACGACCACGAGGTGCAAGGCGGCAGCGTCATCAAGCCGTTGGTCGGCGTGGCCGACGATGGCCCCGGCGACGCGGCCGTGGTGTCGCCCCTGGCGGTGATGAACGCGAACGGCAACCCGCCTGGCCTGGCCATCGGCTGCGGCATCAACCCGCGTTACGGCGACCTCGATCCCTACTGGATGGCGGCGGCGGCCATCGACGAGGCGGTGCGCAACGTCGTCGCCGTCGGCGCCGATCCGTCGCGTGTCGCCCTGCTCGACAACTTCTGCTGGGGCAATACGGATCGCCCCGAAGTCCTCGGTTCGCTGGTACGCGCCGCCGAGGCGTGCCGCGACGTGGCTTTGGCCCTGGGCACGCCGTTCATCAGCGGCAAGGATAGCCTGAACAACGAGTATCGATCCAAGGGTGAACATATAAGCATCCCTCCCACGTTGCTCATCAGCGCCCTGGGCCGAGTGCCGGACATTCGCCAGTGCGTCACGATGGACCTCAAGGCGGCGGGCAATGTCCTCTTCCTGATCGGGACGACGCGCGACGAAATGGGCGGCTCGCACTATCACCTGGTCCACGGCCTCGAAGGGGGCGCGGTGCCGCGCGTGGACCTCGATTTGGCTCCCCGTCTGTTCGCGGCCGTTCATGCCGTCATCTCGCGTGGCCTGGTGAGATCCTGCCACGACCTGAGCGAGGGCGGCCTGGCCGTCGCGGTCGCGGAAATGGCCTTCGCGGGCGGCATCGGCGCCGACCTGACCGATGCGGCATCCGGCTTGGCCGACGAGGTGATGCTCTTCTCCGAATCGACGACGCGCTTCGTCCTGGAAGCGACGCCGGACAACATCGATGAAATGAAAAGCTTCTTCGGCGACGTGCCGCTGACGCGCATCGGCCAGACGGTCAAGGAGCCGCGTCTGCGCATCGCCGGCGCTGGCGGCGATTGGATCGTGTGGTCGCCGCTGGCCGCTTTAAAAGAGGCGTGGCGCACACCGCTGCGGGGGTAGACTTGCTTGGCGAGCGGGGGGCGTAAGCCCCCTTTGAATGCACTCAGGGGGCTTACGCCCCCCGCTCGCCTGGCCATTTTTGGGAGCAACGATGAGCCAGGCGCCCGCCTTACCCCGGACCTCGACCCGGCAATACCTCCGGGTATCCAACGTCGATTGGCGGACATACTCCTCATTGCTGCGCATCTTCGCGGAGCGGCCCGGCTATCGATTGACCTACGACCGGGGAGAGTTGGAAATCATGTCGCCGTCGATGGAACACGAGGACGGGGGAGAGTTGCTGGGCGACATGGTCTATGTAATGACGGACGAAATGGGCTTGCCGCTCAAGCGCGGCGGCTCGACGACGCTTCGGCGTCAGCTGCGCCGCCGGGGCATCGAGGCAGACCAATGCTTCTGGATCGCCAATGCCCATCGGCTCCTTCTGGGTCTCCGACGAATATGGCCCCTTTCTCACGCACTTCGACGCGACGGGCAAGCAAATCGCCCGACTGTCGCCCTTCGACGGCACCCTGCCAGCGGAACTACAAAAACGCGT
>JBBSES010000780.1:0-1750 GCA_038239465.1 Gemmatales bacterium | reverse complement strand
CTTCTCCTTGGAAAATCCACGGGGGGCTTACGCCCCCCGCACGCCAGGCAAACGCTTGATCCTGGCACCCCACCCCGGCAGCAACACATACGCCGCGAACAGCAACGCGAACACCGCCGCCGTCGCCAGCTTGACGCCGCTGCCCAACACCCAATCGGGCGCCCGCGCCACGCCCGCTTCCAGGATAGCGGCCAGCGCCAGCAGCGGGAAGCAGCCGACCACCAGATGCAGGGCGTCGCGGCCCACGCGCACCAACTCGTCGCGCCGCGGCCAGGGACGGGCGCGGATCATGCCTCCGGCGAGAACGAAGCCGGCGCCGCCGCCGATGAGGATCGCCGGGAACTCCAGCACGCCGTGCGGCAATATCCCCGTGGCATAGGCCGTGAACTGCCCCGCGCGAACGAACACGGCAGCGAGTACGCCAACGAGGATGCCGTTGTAGAACATCACCCAGGCGGTGCCGACACCGAAGGTCAAGCCCAGCACGAAGGCCACCAGACTGACGCTGACGTTGTTCGTGAACAGGTGCGTCGAGAACGCGGTCAACTCGTCGCTGCTCATCGGCGCCGTTTGCCGGTCTTCCCCCTCGTCGGCCGGTTGGATCGTGGGGAAGCCGGCGGGCATGAGCAGGGCCACGGCGTCGCGGTCGTAGAAGGCCGCCAGGTAGCCGAACAGCGTTCCCGCGCTCAATAAGATCGTCGCCAACAGCACGGCGCGCCAGTGCCGGCGAAACACGGCCGGGTAGCCGAGGACGACATAGCGCAGGAAGGCCCAGACGTTAACCTTGTCGTTGGCGTAAATGACGAGATAGCAGCGGGCGACCAGGTCGTTGAGTTGCCGTACCGTCGCGTCGCCGCTGACGAACGTCTGCGCTTGGTTGAGGTCGGACGCGGCGCAGCGGTACAGTCGGCCAAACTCGACCGCTTGGTCTTCATCCAGCGCCGGCAAGCCGCTGCCTTCGACGCGGCGAAGGATGGCTTCCAGCCGGCGCCACTGCGGTTGCCGTTTGCGTATGAAGGCGTCGAGGTCCATTTGCGCGGCCCGTGTCATAGGGTATACTGAATCAAATTTATCTTACCGTGGCTTGCGGAGGCGTGGAGGATAGCGCTTGGAAACACGGCACGAAACCGCGGACACGCCGAGCGCATGGAGTCTGACATGAATCCGGTCCCCACCCTCGAATCCCTGAACGCATGGCCTCTCGAAGAGCGCCTCGAACTCGTCTTTGGTCTATGGGACCAGATCGCCGAGGATGCCTGGCGACCCGAGCCGAGCGAGGAACTCAAGGCCGAGTTGCGACGGCGCCTGGCCGCTTTTGAGGCGGACCCATCGCGCGGCCTGACCTGGGAGCAAGTGGCGGCCCACGTCCGGCGGGCGCGCTGATGGCGACGGCGATTTACTTGCCCGAGGCCCGCGACGACATCGACGCGGCTTACACGTATTACGAGACCCTTCGCGTGGGACTGGGAGAGCGGTTTCTCGCCGCGTTGGCGCGAACCGTGGGTTTCATCGAGTGGATGCCGCAAGGGTACGGCGAGGTAGCGGATGGGATACGGGCAGCGGTCTTGAGAAGGTTCCCGTGAGTTGTTTATTACCAGGAGTCGCCCGGCCGTCTTTTGATCATCGCCGTCCGGCACGGTCGTGATAACCCCGCTATTTGGCAGGCGCGGGCGTGATCGGTTGCCCCACTTGCCTGCACGCTTCTCCGAAGTCATCATGAACTCGCGTTCAGCCGAAGCGCATGAAAACG
>JBBSES010000779.1:0-1753 GCA_038239465.1 Gemmatales bacterium | reverse complement strand
CTCCAACTCGTGGACGATGCGCTCCAACTCGGCGAGGGATTGCTCGAAATTCAGATTGTCGGGGGGGGAATCGTCGATCATGAGCGCATCCTCGCCCGTAGGTCCCATCCTTGGAATCAAGAAGTCGGCGGCTCCGTCGTTTCGACTCGACTCACGATCCATCCCTGGTGCAGGGTGGTCCGCAAAAGGTCGCCGGGGCGTGCCTGTTCGGCGCGGCGCACCACGGAGCCGTCGGCTTCTCTCCGTGTAAGACTATAGCCTCGCGCCAAAACGTTCAAGGGGCTGAGCGATTCCAAGCGGGCCGCGCCGGCCTCCAGCCGTTCGCGGGCCTGCGTTAGCCGTTGCTTGGCGGCGCGGTGCAAGCGTTCGGCAAAGTCGTCCAATCGTTGCTCGTGATCGCGGATGCGTTCGCGCGGCATGAGGAAAACGCGCCGGGCGGCCAGGTCGTCCAACCGGCGGCGCGCTTGCCGCAGCTGGCGGTCGAGCGCGTCGCGCAATCGCTGCTCCACGTCGATGAGTCCCTGCCGCAGCTCCTGGGCATCGGGCACGACGGCCGCCGCGGCGGCGCTCGGGGTAAGAGCACGCCAGTCAGCGACGAGGTCGGCGATGGTCAAATCGATCTCGTGGCCAACGGCACTGACCACGGGGACTTTAGAATCGTAGATGGCGTGGGCGACGCTCTCCTCGTTGAACGCCCACAGGTCTTCAGTGCTGCCGCCGCCGCGGCCGAGGATGACGACGTCCAACGGCAACGCGCCGCTTCGATGCAGGCGATTCAGCTGCGCCAATGCCGTGGCGATTTCCTGAGCCGCGCCGTCGCCCTGCATGCGCGCGGGGCAGACCCACACCTCGACCGCCGGCCAGCGCCGGGCCAGGATTTCGAGCATGTCGCGCACGGCGGCGCCGGTCGGGCTGGTGATGAGCGCGATGCGCCGCGGAAAACGCGGCAACGGCTTCTTGCGCTCCGGCGCGAAGAAGCCCAGGCGAAACAGCTTCTCCTTCAGTTGGCGCAGGGCCAATTCCTGGGCGCCCAGTCCCTTGACGTGCAATTCTTCAATGACCAGTTGATAATCGCCGCGCGGCGGATAAACGGAGAGCCGCCCGCGCGCGATGACTTCTTGGCCATCGGCCGGCTCGAAGCGCAGGCGCAATGCGACGCCACGCCACATCACCGCCCGCAGCTGGGCTTCGGCGTCCTTGAGGGACAGGTAAACATGTCCCGAGGCCGGCCGCGCCAGGTTGGAGATTTCGCCCGCCACCCACACGGCCGGGAAAGCGTCTTCGAGCAGTCCTTTGACGCCGCGCGTCAATTCGCCGACGCTGAGAACCTTGGCTCCGGTCGGTATCGTTGGCGGTGTCATGAAAAATATCCTCCGATGCGAAACTTCTCAGCGGCGGGGTGGTTCAATGGCCATCGACGCCTCGCACTCTCCCGGAGAACTCGGCATGTGCTCGCTGCTTCATCCCGTCCTGAAGACGTTCCTGGCCCTCGCCATTATCCTGGGCGGCTGGATTTTGCCGGCCGAAATCCCTGGCGGACCGCAATCGGCCCAAGCCGCCGGCGCCGTCAAGAAGCTGGAGAAGAAGGCCGAGAAGGGCAAGAAGAAGAAAAAGAAGAAAAAGAAAAAGAAGGCCGGCAAGGGCAAGAAGAAGGTCGAGCAGGCCAAAAAGAAGAAGGCCCAGGAGTAACGAGACAACCCGACGGGGGGGGGCGGTTACCCCCCCCAACCCACCCCGCCCCCGCTGGTTTTTT
>JBBSES010000778.1:0-1756 GCA_038239465.1 Gemmatales bacterium | reverse complement strand
TGCGAATGCAGGCAGCGCGGACGAGGGCGGCGGAGTCGTTCCGCGCCGCGGACAGCACCGCTTGCACCGCTTGCGGGTTGGCCAGGCCATCGTAGTTGCCGAGGTTGCTGGCCGCCCATTCGCGCTTCTCCGGATCGATGCTGGTGGTGAGCGTCGCCACCAAGAACGGCGCCGGCGGCAACTCGGGGCTGGCGGCCATCGGCGGGGGCAGCGGGTACGCGGCTTTCATCACGCTGATCCGCGTATCGGGTGCCGATGTCGGGGCATAGGAAATCGGCGTGATTGTCGGCGCCGGCGCGCTGGGAACTGACGGCGCTTCGGCGGCCTTGCGCGGCTCCGGCGAAGGAGGCGCGGTCTTCGCCGTGGCCGACTCGGTCATCGCCGTCTTGGCGATCCCGAAGATAGTGCGCTCCACGCGAACCGTCGGCTGGCCCGGCTTCGCCTCCGTTGGAACCGCGGCTTGTGCCGGGGTGGGAGCATTTTGCGCCTGGACGCGGCGGGCGTCCTGCACGATTTGCGCCATGCTCATTTGCCGCACCTTGCGATAGTAGTCGCTGGGCGGATAGTCCAGAGAACTGCTGCTCTTCTCGGGCGGCGCTTCGGCCGGCTTCTCCCTCTTTGGCACCGGGGTGGTTTCGACGGGCTTGACGACGCCGTCCTCGACCGGCAGCGGCTGGATGACCGTAGCGCACGAAGCCAGGCAATGTTGCAGGGAGTACGAAGCGGCGTTGCGGACGCGCTCGGAGGTTTCCGACGGGTTGCCGTCTTCCTCGCTGTTCGAGACGGCGATGGCCAGCGCCTTGACGGTCGCCTTCGTGCAACAGCAACCGCTGCCCAGCGCCATCGCGGCTTCCCAGCGGACGCACTCGTTGCGGTCGGTGCGCAGGGCGCCGACGAGGGCGTCTTGCGCCTCCGGCCAGTAATGGCAATCGACGGTGCCGAGGTAGCGGACCGCGGCGCGGCGCGCCTTGGCGGCGGCCTCGTCCTGCTTGATGCGGGCGGCGGCCCCTTCGGCGCTGTCGGCCGGCTTGAGCAAATCTTCCGAATTGAAGGGCGGGCAGCACGGGCCGAGCAAACCACCGGTCACGGCGCCCACGGGCTTGAGGCTATTATTGAGCAGATTGCCGAGCTGCGTCTTGCACAGGTATTCCTTGCAAGCCTGGCGCTGGGCTTTCGATAAGCCCAGCGAGTCCCAGATGGTGCGCGGGGCGCCGGGTTGCGGCGCGGGAGCCACCCCCCCGGCCGAAGGCGGCGTCAACGGCACCTGCGCCCACAGCGCCGGCGTCAGGCCGACCAGGACTATCAATCCCGCGCCGCCCTTGATCCACATCCGCATGGCTCGTCCCCTCGGGTTCGACGATGGCTTGCCGTCATCGAGATTGAATCATCATGGCAATTTCTTCGACGCGAAGGCGGCCTCGTCTTAAGGAATACGCCGGTTTTACGGGTTAGGAGGAGGGAGGAGCGGAGAATTGATTCCCCGGCGAGTGGGGTCGCGTAAGGGTCCCGAGTGCAGTTTTGACGGATCCCACTCGGGGCGCTTACGCGACCCTGCTCGCCAGGTTCTTTTTTCTATATGTGGAACGCGAATCCCGAGACCCGTTGAAACCGGCACGTCCGTTCGATTCGTCAAAGCCGGCGCCTTCTTCCAGCCGATACGCAAATAGACCTTGACATAATTCGATCGTCCCGAACGCGGATCGCGGCCCCCGACCTGAGTCGGACCCGGCGGCCAGCCAGTTGCACAAGGAGCTTG
>JBBSES010000777.1:0-1759 GCA_038239465.1 Gemmatales bacterium | reverse complement strand
CTTCGTGATGACGACGCGCGACCCGGCCGGGCCGGCGGAGAGTTCCTTTATGGCGAGAGCGATGGCCTTGGCCACGGCCCAAACGGCTGTGAGATCGGCGTCGCCGGCATCCGACTGCGGGGTGCCCACGGCGATGAAGATCATGCGGGCCGCGCGGACGGCGACGGCGAGGTCGGTGGTGAATGTCAGGCGGCCGTCGCGCCGGTTCTTCGCGACCAGTTCCGTGAGACCCGGTTCGTAGATGGGCATCCCGCCCGCGTTGAGCAGTTCGACCTTCGCGGGGTTGTTGTCCACGCAGGTCACGTCGTTGCCGCTCTCGGCCAGGCAGGTGCCGGTGACGAGGCCGACGTAGCCGGTGCCGATGACCGCGATTTTCATGGGACGGGGTCCGTAGTCGAGAAGTCCGGGTCGGGCGCGCGCTCCTTGCCGCCCCGCGTCACGGACGAACGCCAGTAATTCAACGTGTCTTCGAGCGTCGTCGCCAGGTCGATGCGCGGCTCCCAGCCGGTTTCTTGTCGAAGGCGAACGCAGTCGGGCCGCAGCGCCGCCGTCTCCGCCTGGCGCAAGCGCTGGGCCTTTTGCCGGACTTCGACGCGGACGCGAGCCATCTTTACGAAGCGATCGAGGACCTCTTGCATCGCGTGAGTGGTGCCGCTGCCGGCGTTGTAAGCCTCGCCTTTGCGGCCCCGCGCCATCAAGAGGACGTAGGCGCGCGCCATGTCGCGCACGTCGGTCAGATCGCGGTGGGCGCTCAGGTCGCCGGTTTCGACAATGGGTACTTGTTTGCCGGCTTCGATGCCGGCGATTTGCCGCGCGAAGTTGGAGACGGCGTAATCGGGCGATTGTCGGGGGCCAATGTGGTTGAACGGCCGCACGCGCACGATATCCAGCCCCGGCGATCGGCTGTACTGATAGCTGGCCAGGTCGGCGGCCGCCTTGCTGGCGGCGTAGGGACTGACCGGCCGCAGTGGGCTATTTTCGTCCACGCGGCCATCGGACTCGGGCGGTTCGTCGTAAACCAGGCCGCTGCTGACGTAGAGGACGCGCGGCCGGCCGCCCCAGCGCAGGATCGCTTCATAGAGATTGCGCGTCGTCTTGAGATTGCCGACCCAGGCCGCGTCCGGTTCGCGGAACGATTGCCCCGTGTTGGCGTAGCCGGCCAGGTGGTAAATCTGCTCGGGTTGCACCTCGCGCAGCACCGCCTCGATCCCCTTGCGCTCGCCCAGGTCGCAGACGCGCAGCGTCATCGGGCGCGCCAGGTGGCGCCAGTGGCGCGGCCACTGCGGCTGCCGGCTGACGCCGAAGAGTTCGACGCCGCCGTCGGCCAGCAGCGCCTCCGCGACGTAGCCGCCGGCGAACCCGGTGCAGCCGGTGACGAGAATGCGCGTCAACGCGATTTACCTCGCGGCTTTCGATTTCCGCAACAATTCCAGGTCGGCTTCGACCATCATGCGTATGAGCTGAGCGAAACTGACTTCCGGCTTCCACCCCAACACGCGCCGCGCCTTGCTCGGATCGCCGACCAGCAAATCGACCTCCGCCGGCCGGATTAACGTCGGGTCTTGCACCACGTACTTCTTCCAGTCCAGGTCCACGCAGGCGAAGGCCGTCTCCACTAGTTCGCGCACCGAATGCGTCTCGCCGGTGGCGATAACGTAGTCGTCGGGCTGTTCCTGCTGGAGCATTAGCCACATGGCCCGGACGTAATCGCCCGCGTAGCCCCAGTCGCGCTTGGCCTCCAGGTTGCCCAGGCGCAGTT
>JBBSES010000776.1:0-1763 GCA_038239465.1 Gemmatales bacterium | reverse complement strand
GGGCAAGTTCTTCATCCAGTTCGCGGTTGACGAAATTGCTCAAAGCGGGACTGGTCGGCGCTCCCTGTGGCAAAGCACCGCGGTCGGTCGTCAAGGCCGTAAGCAAACGGGCTTGCTCGCTAGTAACTCGCTCGCGCCACCAGGCTTCGACGCGGGCCGTTAACGGGTTGGGAAAGAAGTCTTCGATGTCGGCGCTGACCATGAAGTCGGCGCCGGCGTGCGGCCAAACGTGATGGGCGATCGACTTCTTGGCGCGATAAGCGATGGCCGCCGGGTGGCATTCGTCCGCCGCGAAATAGCGGGCGATGATGGCGCGCTGCGCCTCCTTGAGCCTGGCGTCCGGTTCGGCCACCGCGCGCCGGCCGCCGGTTTTCTTAGGCAACGTAAAGTGTCGATAGCCGAAGTGCGGCGCCAGCCGACCCGAACGCAATACTTCGCGGCAGACAGGATCGGGCAGTCCGAGGTCGGCACCGATGCCGACCCCCTCGGCCGCCGGCATGCGCGCGCCGGTGAGGGCGTGGAAGAGGGCGGCGAAGATCACGACGCGCCGCCTTCCGCGCGGCGCGGCACGAACAAGTCGGCGAGGTTCGGCAATAGGACGACGTTGCCGCTTTTGCCCGCCAGGTTGACCAGGGCTTCCATCTCGCGCAGTCGCGCCACCTCGGGATTCTCGGCGAGAATCTTCGCGGTGTTGGCGCGGGCGCGGGCGGCGGCCACCTCGTGGCGGGCCTTGACGAGATCGGCTCGGCCGGCGCGGTCGGCTTCCACCTCTTGCATCATCACCTGACGCACCTCGCCGGGCAGGATCACGTCGCGGATGCCGACGCGATGCAATTCCACTCCGTAGCGCTTGGCCGGCTCGGCCGACAGACGCTGCAGGTCGGCGGCCATTTCCGCCCGGCCATCGAGGAGTTGATCGAGGGTACGCCCCGCGATTACGTCGCGCAGCGCTAGCTGCAATTCCTGGTGCATTTGCTCCGTGTAATTCTCGACGCCGTTAATGGCCAACCCCGGATCGAGGACGCGATACTGCGCCACCAGCGACACGCGCACCTCGATGCGATCCGCCGTCAAGACGCCTTGGCCGGCGACGACGTGGCTCATCTCGCGCAGGCTGACCTTGGCGATATCCACCGGCTCGTGCCACCAGTATTGGTAGCGGCCCGGTTCGAGGACGTGGTCGAGCTTGCCTTCGCGGTACAGCAAGCCGCGTTCGTATTCGTAAACGGTGATTTCCTTGCGGAGTCCGAGCAAGGTGCGCTTCATGGGGGCGTGCATCGCGGTTGGCTCCTGAAAATTCCAAAGCCGGGCTGTCGGTTCGCCCGCGCCTTACTCGGGGGGGGACTCGGGTTGACGCCGTGGCGTTCGGATCCCGAAAGATCCGCGCGGCGCGGCGGGTATCCCCCGAGCCGCAGGCCCGTTTCAGACGCCCGCCGGTCGGCGGGAGGCAACGCGGCAGCCCGGCATGGATGCGACCCTGATGCCGCAGGCAGCAGGGCCGGAACAGCCCCAGACGCGGAACGCACGACCCGAACGGGAGTGCGCCGCCAGAACTGCAAGAATTGTAGCAAACCGTCGAGCGCCCGGCCGGCCAACCGTTAAGCGCCGCGGAAATCGACAACCTAGTGCTGCGTCAAAGCCTCGATTTAGGGTAGCGGCGTCCCGCACTTCGTCTGAATTCTGGCGAATTCAGCTACTCAGACAACGACCCCCGTAGCTGAATTCGCCAGAATTCAGACCCGCGACCCTAAAGTCAAGCCTTG
>JBBSES010000775.1:0-1770 GCA_038239465.1 Gemmatales bacterium | reverse complement strand
TCCCGCCTGAGCATCGGCCTGCATACCATCCTGGCCGTCTACAGCGGCGATGGCCGGCTGCTGCCCAGCACCGGCGAAGTCAAGCAAGTGGTCAACAGTCCTAGTTTCCCGAGCGATTATTTCGCCGTCGGCACCGACGCCGCCGTGGTGGCGCTCGTGACGCTCTACGACACGCACGGCGGCGTGTTGGGCAGCTTCAACCCGTTCGGCAACACCGGCTTCACGGGGGGCGTCCGCGTTGCCACCGGCGATTTCACCGGCGATGGCATTCCCGATCTGGTCGTCGGCTCCGGCCCCGGCGGCATCACGCTCGTCCTGCTCTACGACGGCTCGACGTTGCTGGCGAACCTCAACGCTCCGATGCCCATGCGTTCCTTCTTCCCCTACGGCAGTCAGTTCAACGGCGGCGTTTTCGTGGCGCTGGGCAACCTCGACGGCACCGGCGGCCAGGAACTGGTGACGGGAGCGGATGCCGGCGGCGGCCCGCAGGTCAACATCTACAGCGCCGCGCAAATCCAGGCGAACCAGCTAACCAGCCCAGTCTATGCCTTCTTCGCTTATCCGTTCAGCGCGCCGCTCTTTTTCACCGGCGGCGTGCGCGTGGCGATCGGCGACGTCAACGGCGATGGCCGCGACGACATCATCACCGCGGCCGGTCCCGGCGGCGGCCCGCAAGTGAACATCTACCTCGGCGGCAAGACGGGCACTTTCCTGGCGACGCCCGGCCAGGCCTACCTGTCGTTCTACGCCTTCGGCTCGGCGCTCTCGAACTTCAAGGGCGGCATCTACGTGACCTCGACGGACCTCAACGGCGATGGCCGGGCCGACCTCATCTTCGGCGCCGGCCCCGGCGGTCGGCCGCAAATCGCCGTCTACAGCGGTCTGGCGCTATCGCAACTGTCGGGCAATCCGACTCCCGTCACATCGTTCTACGGCCTGACGCCGACGACCTTCGGCGGCGGCGTTCGCGTCGGCACCACGCTCGCCTTCGCCGGCGGCGGCAAGCTGTCGTCCGTCCTCATCGCCGCCGCCGGGCCGAGCGGCGGGCCGCAAGTGGACCTCTTCGACGGCCTGAGCCTGTTCACTAATGGCGGCGTGCAGCCCGCGCCGTTCCAGTCCTTCAACGCGGTGCTGAGCAGCTTCACGGGCGGCCTATTCGCGTCGGTGAGTTGAGGAAGCGGCAGGGACGAATAGGCGACGCTTCGAAGCCGTCTGCCGGCGAGGCGGGGCTTCTTTTTTCTTCCCTCGGCTCTTAAGCTCAAGGGGGCGTTTGAAAGCGAGAGCATCCAACGAGTCGGCAATTATTGGCGCGAACGGCGATGCTCAGCGATCCCACGACCGACGGCTTGCGCGACACGGAAAAGCGATTGGCCCTGGCGAACCGCTTATTCCAAGAGTATTTCACGCGCTGCTTCTGGCATTCTCCCCGCGACCTCGTCATCACCGAGGCGCTAATTCCTTTCGTCGTGAAAGGCCTGCGCGCGCACGGCGGCCGCGATAGTTTTCTGCCGATTTCCATATGCGTTTCCGCCAATTCCGGGAAGTTCTGCTGCGCCTTCACCAGCGTTTCCCGCACGACGTCGGACGGGTCGAGCTTGCCGCGCAGCCGCGGATCGAACTGCAAACGGGCCATCAGCCGCAAGTACTCTCGGTAGCGCTCGACGTCGGGCGACTCCCCCGCTCCGCGACGTTGCCGCCGACAGTCTGAACCCGCGCCAACATGGATGGTTTGCCATTTCACATCGTTCTGGCGTCGCCACGGCTGACGCT
>JBBSES010000774.1:0-1793 GCA_038239465.1 Gemmatales bacterium | reverse complement strand
TCCGAACGGCCTGATCAATCTCGACGAAATGTGGGTCGGCATTCAGAAAGTGCCGCTCATCGGCACCGTCCGCGTCGGCCACGTCAAGACCCAGCAAGGTCTTGAGTCGTTGAGCAGCTCGAAGGCGATTCAGTTCCTCGAGCGCAGCTCGGTGTTCGACTGCTTCTGGGGCGAGTTCATGGACGGCATCTGGGTGACCAATACCCTGTTCAATGAGCGTGCCACCGTCCATGCCCAGTTCGGCCGTGGCGTCGGCGCCGCCGCTGATCTCAACGACAACACCGGCGCACTCTTCGGCGACGGTTCCTACGACTACGTCGGCCGCGTCACCGCTTTGCCGTACTACGAAAACGAGGGCCGCTGCCTGGTTCACGTTGGAACCTCCCTCGGCTACTACCAGAACAATCAGAACGGCGGCCGCGGCAACGTCGTGCCCTTCAACGGTCAGGACAACGCCTTCCGCTATCGCGCCCGCTTCGATCAGCGCGACAGCATTGGCGGCGCCTTCAACGGCAACCCGAACCGCGTCATCGACACCGGCGCCTTCATCGCCGACAGTTCCGTCAACTGGGCGACCGAGTTGCTCGTGATCGCCGGCCCCGCGTCGCTGCAGGCCGAATACAACTACACCACCGTGCAAAGCCCGTTCGCTGGCGGCGCCGCCCGCAGCGATCCTGCTTTCCACGGTTATTACGTCACCCTCAGCTACTTCCTGACGGGCGAAAACCGCCAGTACGACAAGCGTCTCGGCCGCCTGGGCAGCCGTGTCATCGCCCAGCCGTACACGCCGTTCTTCCTCGTGAGCCGCGACTGCGGCGGCACCTGCTGGGGCTGGGGGGCCGTGGAAGCCCTGGTCGGCTTCGACCACCTCGACCTCGACAGCCAGGCCTTCCAGGCAGGACAGCTCGATCAGGTCCGCGCCGGTATCAACTGGTATCTGAACCCGAACTTCAAGGTTCAGTTCCAGTACCTGCATGGTAGCCGCTATCACCTGGGGCCCACCCCCGCCGGCGCTACGATCGGCAATGCCACGGGCAACCTGTCGGGCGACGCCGACGCCTTCGGCATCCGTACCGTCCTCGAATTCTAAGCGCGCCCGCTTTCGACCACCCCGCGGAGAGGCGGCCCACCGCGGCTGCCTCTCCCGCCGATGGCCCCGCCCTCGGCATCTAGAGAACCGTCGAGCAAGACTCAAGAAAGGAGTTCACTCCGTGTTCAAGAAGATATCGCGCCTGGTATTCACGGCTGCCGCCTTGGGTGCCCTGGTGCTTTCCCTTACCGCCAACGCGGCCGACGCCCCGATGATGGTGCCGCCCGCCGCCCCCGGCTACGCCGTCGCCACTAACCCGGCCGTCATCGCCGCGCCCGGCTGCTGCCAACCCGATTGCTGCGAACCTACTTGCTGCAAGAAAGTCTGCGTCGCCACGACGGAGATGAAGAAGCACGAGCACCGCGTCTACGACTGCAAGTGCGAGGATTTCTGCGTCAAGCAATGCAGCTTCCTCAGCGGCTTGTTTTCGAAAGGCCGCTCCGGCTGCAACGCCTGCGATTCGTCCTGCACGGAATGCCCCACGTGCAAGTGCAAGCCGATGGTCCGCCGCTACCTGATCGTCAAGAAGTGCGTGGAGGAACGCTGCGAGACCAAGTGCCACGTCGAATGCCAGTGCGCGGAGCCGTGCTGCCCCAGCACGGGTTGCGAAGGCGGCACCGTGGTGATGCCGCCGGCCGGCGCCGCCATGCCCGCGATCATTCAACCGGAAGCCCCCGCGAAGGGACCGGAAGCGATCGCCCCG
>JBBSES010000773.1:0-1793 GCA_038239465.1 Gemmatales bacterium | reverse complement strand
CTGGTCGGCGACAATCCGGCGAGCCAAACCTATGTCAAGAACAAGCGCATCGCCTGTGCCAAGGTCGGCTTCGAGAGTTGGCTGCACGAAATGCCGGGCACGACCACGCAAGCGCAGCTGTTAGCGTTGGTGGCTCAGCTGAACGCCGACCCGGCGGTGCATGGCATCTTGGTGCAGCTGCCTTTGTCCAAGCAGATCGATGAGCCGACCATCGTTCGCGCGGTGTCGCCGTTGAAGGACGTGGACGGCTTCGGCCCGGAAAACCTGGGGCTATTGACGGCCGGCCAGCCGCGCTATGTCGCCTGCACGCCGCACGGCATTCAGCAATTGCTCTTGCGCAACGGCATCGACCCGGCGGGAAAACATGTCGTTGTCGTTGGCCGCAGCAATATCGTCGGCAAGCCGATGGCCTTGATTCTCATGCAAAAGGCGACGGGTGCTGACGCCACGGTGACGGTGTGCCATAGCCGCACGGCCGACATCGGCTCGATGACGCGCCTGGCCGACATTGTCATCGTCGCCATCGGCAAGGCGCGTTTCCTGACGGCCGACATGGTCAAGCCAGGCGCCGTCGTCATCGACGTGGGCATGAACCGCCTCGACGGGAAATTGGTCGGCGACGTGGATTTCGACGGGGTGAAAGAAGTGGCGTCGGCCATCAGCCCCGTGCCGGGCGGCGTGGGGCCGATGACGATCACGATGTTGCTGCACAATACGTTGGCGGCGGCGCGGAGCGCGTGAAACGTAAACAATTAGTGGGCTACCGTCTCGCCGCGTTCGTGGCGGACGATGCGTTGTTGGATGCGCACCTTCTGCTGAGCCTTCAGGCGCGCGTCGGGGTTGGCGTTGGGGGCCACCGGCGCCGGTTGCGCCGGAATCTCCTCGGCTTTCAGGGCACGCGGCGTCAGCACGGTGACGACGTTGGCGCGCACCTGGGCGAAGCCGCCGTCCACGTAATAGCGATGCACCTCGCCGCCTTTCTTGGTGCGCAGCTCGCCCGGCCCGAGGCGGCCGATCAGCGGCGTGCGGCCCGGCAGCACGCCGAGTTCGCCGTCGAACATCGGCAGGGCAACGAAATCGACGGCGGCGTCGAGCACCGTCCGCTCGGGGGTGACGACGACGCACTGCACGGTCTTGGGGCCGGTCGCGGTTTCCATTCGGGCATCGCCTTTCAAACTGCGAATATATGAGTGACCGCGCCGCCACATCCTCAGTCTGCCCCCCTCCCCTAAAGGGGAGGGGAGAAATCTGGCTTTACTTCGCCTCGGCCTGGCGCTTGGCTTGTTCCGCCACTTCCTCGATGGAACCGACGTAGAGGAAGGCCGACTCGGGATATTGATCCCATTTGCCGTCGCACAGTTCCTCGAAGCTGCGAATCGTGTCTTCCAGCTTAGTGATCTTGCCTTCCTTGCCGGTGAACGATTGGGCCACGATGAACGGCTGCGACAGGAAGCGCTCGATGCGGCGCGCGCGATGCACCACCTGTTTATCTTCCTGGCTCAGTTCCTCGACGCCGAGGATGGCGATGATGTCCTGCAATTCCCGATAGCGCTGCAACACCTGCTGCACGCGGCGGGCGACCTTGTAGTGCCGTTCGCCGAGGACTTGCGGGTCGAGGATACGGCTGTTCGACGCCAGCGGGTCGATGGCGGGATAGATGCCTTTTTCCGAGATGCGCCGTTCGAGATAGATGTAGGCGTCAAGGTGCTGGAAGGCGTTGGCCGGCGCGGGGTCGGTCGGGTCGTCGGCCGGGACGTAGACGGCTTGCACGCTGGTGACGGCGCCGCGGCTGG
>JBBSES010000772.1:0-1809 GCA_038239465.1 Gemmatales bacterium | reverse complement strand
GCCGCCATGCTCGACGCCTACGACTTCTCCGGCATCGGCACATTGGTCGATATCGGCGGCGGCAACGGCACGCTCATCAACGCCCTCCTCGAACGCTATCCCACGATGAAGGGCATCCTCTTCGACGCCGCCCACGTCATCGGCCGGGCCAAAGAGAAACTGAACCCCCGCTGCGCGCCGGTCGCCGGCAACTTCTTCGAGAAGGTGCCCCCCGGCGGCGACGCCTATCTGATGCGGCACATCATCCACGATTGGGACGACGAACGCTCGCTCACCATCCTGAAGCATTGCCGGAAGGCGATGGGGTCGAAGGGGAAGTTGCTGCTGGTGGAAAGCGTCATCCCGGCCGGCAACGAGCCGTTCTTCGGCAAGTGGCTCGACGTGACCATGCTCGTCATGCCGGGTGGCCAGGAGCGAACCGAGGCGGAGTATCGGACACTCTACGAAAGCGCTGGATTTCGCCTGACGCGCATCGTGCCGACGTGCACGGAGATCAGCGTCATCGAGGGGGCGCCGGTGTAATGAGGATTAACACTTTGGCGAGCGGGGGGCGTAAGCCCCCCGTGGATTTCCCCTGGAGAACCACGGGGGGCGTAAGCCCCCCGCTCGCCAAGCAACTCGCGCTCACTTCGTCGTCTTGATCTTCTCTAGCTTCTTTTCGATGCGTTCCACCAAACCGGGCGGCAGCCGGGCGTACTGCAAATAATCGCAGTAGTCTTGCCCCTCGTGGGTGATCCAGCGCAGGAAATCGGCGAGCGCCTTGCCCTTTTCCGTCTTCTGATTGGCGTAGACGAGAACCCAGGCCGAGCCGCTGATGGGGTAGGAATCCTTGCCCGGCATGTTGGTGATGGTGTAGCGCAAGTCGTCGGGGATGTCGGCGAGACCGCCGCCGGCCGCCGCCGTGACGCCGGCCAGGGTGCCGCGCACGAACTCGCCCTCGCGGTTCTGCACCGGGCCGTACTGCAGCTTGCGGTTCACGGCGGTCGTCAATTCGTTGTAACCGAGAGTGTAGGGCGTCTTGGAAATGTGTTCCGCCACCCCTTCGTTGCCGCGTTGCCCGCTGCCGACGGGCCACTTGACCGTGGTGCCGCGGCCAATGTAGCTATCCCATTGCTTGCTCACCTTGCACAGGTAGTCGACCCAGACGAACGTCGTGCCGCTGCCGTCGGAGCGATGCACCACGGCGATTTCCTTGGCCGGCAGGTCGATCTTCGGATTGATCTCCTGCAGCGCGGGGTCGTTCCATTTGGTGATCTTGCCCAGGAAGATGTCGGCCAGCACCTTGCCGGTGAAGCGCACCGGCTGATCGACGCCGGGCAAGTTGTAGGTCGGCACCACCGCGCCCATGCACACCGGGATATGCAGCACTTCGCCGCCGACTTCCGTGGCGCGCTTCAGCTGGTCGGCGTTAAGCGTCGATTCGGTGCCGCCGAAGTCGAACGCCTTGGTGGTGAAGTGTTCGATGCCGGCGCCGGAGCCGAGCGATTGATAGCTGACCTTGTGGCCGGTCTTCTTCTGATATTCCTCCATCCATTTGACCATCATCGGATTGAGGAAAGTGGCGCCGCCGCCATAGATGCGTGCCTGACGCTGCGGCTTGGTGGCCTTGGCGCCGCCGGTGAGTTCGTCGCAGCCGGCCAGGACGAACACGAAAGCGAGACAAGCGAGCAAGGGCAAGAGGCGTCGCACGGGTGGCTCCTTCATCGAGGATGACGCGGCGGACGGCGGGCCGCCAGATGAGCCGCGCCGCCCCAACGAAAATGTAGTCGAGGCGGGGGGCGGGACGTGGGAAGATTTGATGAAGGAATG
>JBBSES010000771.1:0-1832 GCA_038239465.1 Gemmatales bacterium | reverse complement strand
TCAGAACAACCTCGGCATGGCGGCTGCCCTCGGCTGGTCGCTGCCCGCGAAACAGGAAAAGGAACTTGCCAAAGCGGTCGATGACCTGTGGCAAAACCCCAAGGCGTTGCCCGACGACTACAAGAAGAAGCTCGGCGAGTTCCAGGCCGGCGCCGAGAAGACGCAACGCCATCTGGCGCGCATCCGCCTCAGTGCCCTGGTGCTGGAACGCGCGGCGCAAGACCCGGACGCGGACCTCGACAGGGCCGCCAAGATCCTGGCGGCGCTGGACGACCAGACCAACCCCCGGCCGGCCGAGGCACACTTCGCCATCCTGCTGCGCCGCGATCTCGCCGACAAGAAACGGCCGCCCGCGCGGACGCTACGCGCGGCCCTCGAAGTAAGATTGCTCGCCGAGCAAGCCGCCCTGGGCGCGGGTCCGGACGACAAGGGGTTGCCCGCCTACGCCGAGCAAACGCGCCCCTGGGTGCGCGACAAGATCGACGCCGCCGACAAGCAACGGCGTCTCGGCGAAGACCTCCTCTTCGCCAGCGACGCCCGCAGCTGGGGCGAGGCAGACAAGCTGCTGCTCGCCGCCCGCGAGGGATACGAAGGGGCGCAGGCCGACGCCGTCAAACTGCGCAAGGCGCTCAAGGCACGCGACGAGGCGCTGTCATCCTTGCCCTATTACACCGAATGGCTGGCCGAACAACGCTTGCCGGACGACGCGCTCGAAGCCGTCATCGTCGGGTTGTGGGAAAATGTCCACGCCCTGCGCGGCGCCCTGGAAGAAGAGCCGAAGCCGACGCCGGAGAAGTTCCAATTCCTCGCCGACAAGGCGGAGGCGGCCACCAAGGCGCTGATGGGACTGCGTGCCACGTTCGACGAGGCGGCCAGCAATTTGAAGGCCACGCAGCAGAGTACCTGGCATCAAATCCAGGCCGCGCTGGCGGTGCCGTTCATCGATCCCGATCTGCGCCAACAACTCCTCAAGAATAGCCGCGACATCTCGGCGAAGCTGAACGCCGAGACGGAGAAGGCCGCCGACGCCGCCGGCACGACCAAGGATAAGAACGCCGAGATGGCCCGCGAGCAGGCCATGCGCCAGGGGCGCCTGGCCCTGGCCGTCATCGGCAAGGCGGAGTTCGCCCGGCAACGCGCCCGCCTCGGCTTCGACGACGTGCAAGCGTTAGTAAAGCGGCCCAACGAGGTGCAGTGGTGGACCTCGCTACGCAATGCCGGCGAACAAGTCGGCCAGCGCCTGGAGCAGATGCCGGAAGACGCGCATAAGCTGACCACGGAGAGCCGGGCGACAACCCTGGAAGCCGCCGCCGCTCCGCTGCGCACGGCCGCTTCGCTGACGCGCCGCCTCGACGGCGCCGCTGTCGCCGCCTGGCTGCAAGGCATCGACCCGGTGCGCGACCATCGCCAGCTGCAAGTCCACGACCTGCTCGCCGGGCAGGCGACGCGCACTTTCCAGGATTATTGGGCCGGCGACGACCAGAAGCAGCCCTACTACCGCGCGGCCGGCCTCGCTTTTCTGAACGACGCCCTCGACCTGGCCTCGCGCGACGTGGCCGAGGGCGAGCCGAAAAAGGTCCGCCTGGCCCGCGACCGGCAGCTGGAAAAACTACTGCAAGCCGACGACAAGCTCACCGTGCAATGGCTCGACGGCGGCACCTTCGCGGTCACTCCGAAACCCTTGGACGTGACTGAGGACCGCTTCGAGCGCATCTATCGCCTCAAGGCGCCGGCCGGCGTGCCCGAGGGAACGCCGGTCGTCTGGTCCTCGACTGGCCCCGGTTTGAAGCTCGCGGATTCCGCCGCCAATCGCGTCGTCCTCGACAAGATCG
>JBBSES010000770.1:0-1840 GCA_038239465.1 Gemmatales bacterium | reverse complement strand
TTCCGGTGGGCCTCGCTATCGCTCGACCCACCCTACATCTACCATTTGCTTCAGAGGCTCACCGATGCGCCCCGTGAAATTGCTCGTCGCGGTTGTCGCCCTGTTCGCGTTGGCCTTACCTCGGAGTTGGGCCGCCGAGGACGCCGCCCATATCGGCATCCATCGGCCGCTCACCTCCACGAGCATGATCCTCGTCGGCAACAAGCAAGGCTCGGGCTGGGTCGTGGACCAGGCCGGCAAACTTCTCGTCACGAATCGGCACGTCGTCGATACCGCCAACGAGGTCGAGGCCATCTTTCCCGTCTACGAAAGCGGGCAGGCGCGCGTCGATCGTCCCTTCTACCTCCGGGAAGCCAAGCGCATCAAAGGCAAGGTGCTGCACCGCGACTCCCAGCGCGACCTGGCCGTCATCGAGTTGGAGTCGCTGCCTAACGGCGCCCTCGAACTCAAGCTCGCCACCACCAGCGCGGCCAAGGGCGATTTGGTCCACACCAGCGGCAATCCCGGCAGCGAGACCAAGTGCTTCGTCTACAGCGCCGGCAATGTCCGCGAGGTGAACACCGCCAAGATAGAGTACGACAACAAGCAAAAGGTGGCGGCCCGCGTCGCCGCGGTGAACACCGACAAGCAGCTGGGGCCGGGCGTCAGCGGCGGACCGGTCATCAACGCGGGCGGCGAACTGGTCGGCGTCATGGCGGCCGGCCCGGCTCAGGGGGGCAAGATCGTGCTGTGCATCGATGTCACCGAGGTCCGCGCCTTTCTCGGCGAGGCCTATCGCCAGCAAGCGACCGCCGCCATCGGCAAGAAACAGTACGAAAAGGCCATCGCCTACTGCGATAAAGCCATCGACCTCAAGACCGACGACGCCCTGGCGCGCAACGAACGCGGCGTCGCATTCTCGTACCAGGAGCGCTACGAAAGGGCGATCAAGGAATATAGCACCGCGCTGAAGCTCGATCCGAAGATGCCGCGCGCCTTTCGCAATCGCGGCTCGGCCCACTTCCATCTCGGCAAGTACGACGAAGCCGTCGCCGACTGCAGCGAGGCGTTGAAGCTCGACCCGAACTACGCCCTCGCCTACTGGTATCGCGGCCGGGCGCTGGATAAACTGAACAAGCCCAAGGAGGCGGAAGCCGACCTCAAGAAGGCGCGGCACCTCGATTCCGCTTTGCGTTAGAAAAGATAATTAACCACAGAGAACACAGAGAATACAATCAATAGATAGATTGAATGCGCCTCTATAAGTAGAATAGGTTCTTACTTCGTGCCGTCGCCTATTCTTCGTTATTTTCTTTCGTGATTTCTCTGCGTCCTCTGTGTCTCCGTGGTTATATATGCTGCACGACTTCATTCAGAGCATCGCCGGGATGGCACCCGAGGGCACCTTTCTCAGCCAGCCGTTCGTCGTGCAGGGTTTCCTCGCCGTCATCCTCGTCAGCCTGATTTGCGGCGCCGTCGGCTCCCTGGTCGTCGGCAATCGCATGGCCTTTTTCAGCGACGCCCTCGCCCACTGCGCCTTCGCCGGCGTGGCCCTGGGCCTCCTGAGCGGGCTGCTCATGAGCGCCGAACGCGAGAGCAATTTCTATCGCCTCGGCATTCCGCTCGTCATGGTCGGCTTCGGCGCCGTCGTCGGCCTGGCCATCGCCTACGTCCGCGAGCAAACCGGACTGGCCAGCGACACCGTCATCGGCGTCTTCTTCGCCGGGGCCATCGGCTTCGGCGCCGTCCTCTCCAAGTCGCTCAGTCAATACGGCAACTTCAACGTCGAGAATTTCATCTTCGGCAACCCCGTCACCGTGGGCGAGGACGATATCCTCCTGCTCTTCGGGCTGGCCGTCGT
>JBBSES010000769.1:0-1841 GCA_038239465.1 Gemmatales bacterium | reverse complement strand
TGGAGCTACGCGAGGAAGCAGTGAAGAAGTAGGGGCGCGGCGAAAATACAAACACGAAAACACGAAATAGGAAAAGCACGAAAGGGCACCAGCGGCTTTCACGCTCTTCCTATTTCGTGTTCTCGTGTTAGTATTTTCACTTGTACATTGTTTGATTCATCGTCCCGCTACTATACACGTTCGGATCGACCATCACGTTGACGCACGCCGCCGTTCCCGATGCGCGCGCTTTTTCCAGGGCCGGTCGAATGTCCTTCGGCTCGGTCACATGCGCTCCCCAGCCGCCCAGTGCCCTGACCACTTCGTCGTAACGGGTCGCCGCCAGCAGGTTGGCCGTGTCCCCGCGGGCCGCGCCGTACTTGCTGATCTGACCATAGCGAATCTGGTTCCACGCCGCGTTGTTGCCGACCACGCTCACGACGGGCAGCTTGAAGCGGAGCGCCGTGTCAAACTCGAAGCCGTTGAAGCCGAAGGCGCCGTCGCCGAAGTAAATGAACGCTTCTTTCTGCGGAAAGGCCACCTTGGCGGCGATGGCAAACGGCATCCCGACGCCCAAGGTGCCGAGCGGCCCTGGATCGAGCCAATGCCCGGGCTGACGGGGTTGAATAGCGCTGGCGCTCATGGTCAATACGTCGCCGCCGTCGCCGATGAAGATCGTGTCCTCACGAAGGAAGTCATTGATTTCCTTGGCCAGCCGCAGCGGATGGATCGGCACGGCGTCGGAATTGAGAAACGGCAAGTCTTTTTCCAGTGCCTTTTGCTCCACGCCGCGCAGCTGCTCCGGCCAGGAGCGATAGCGCTTGGCGGGGCGACCCGCGGCCAAGGCGGCGATTTGCCCCAGGATCGCTGGAGCGCTGCCAGTGATGCCGACGTCGACGCCGCGATTGTGGCCCAGTTCGCCATAGTCCAGGTCGATTTGAATGATCTTGGCGTCCGGCGCCAGCCGCTTGCCGTAGCCCAGGCGAAAATCGAACGGCGTGCCAATGACGACGATCACGTCGGCGTTGGCCAGCGCCTCGCGCCGCGAGCGATTGAAGAGGTTGGGATGGCCGGCCGGCAACATGCCGCGCGCGGCGCCATTGACATAGACCGGGATGCCACTGCCTTCCGCGAAGCTTGTGAGGGCCGCCGTGCCGCGACAATGCCACATCTGACTGCCCGCCAGCAGTGCCGGCCGCTCGGCCTTGTCGAGTAGCTGCGCAGCTTGTTCGATCAGGCGTTCGTCCCCCAGCACGACGGGCGAAGATCGATACTTGCCGGGATCGACGACGGCGCTCTCATCCACGGCGGCGTCGAGCACGTCGCGCGGCAATTCCAGGAAGACGGGACCCGGCCGGCCGTTGTAGGCCTGGCGAAACGCCGTGCCGATCATCTCCGGAATGCGCTCGGTATGATACACCGTCCCGGCAAACTTGGTGATCGGCTTCATCAAGGCGACGTGATCCAACTCCTGGAGCGAACCCATGTAAGCCTGTTTCAACGCTCCCTGGCCCCCGATGACGAGCATGGGCGTCTGGGCGCGCCAGGCATTGGCGACGGCAGTGATGGTATCGGTGGTGCCGGGACCGGCAGTGACGACGGCACACCCAGGAACGCCGGTGAGGCGCGTCCAGGCGTCGGCGGCGTGGGCGGCGGCCTGCTCGTGGCGCACGTCGACGATGCGAATGCCGGCGTCGAGGCAGCCATCGTAGATGTCGATAATGTGGCCGCCGCAGAGGGTGAAGATCGCTTCGATGCCCTCAGCCTTGAGTGCGCGGGCGACCAGGTGGCCGCCGCTGACCGTTTTAGGGGCGGTTTTAGCCTCGCGACGGGCGGCGGTGGCCATGCGAAACTCCGCTGGA
>JBBSES010000768.1:0-1842 GCA_038239465.1 Gemmatales bacterium | reverse complement strand
CAAATACTTAGCGGCGGGGTAATGGCCGTCGCTCAATAATTGAACGCATCGTCCCCCAACTTCACGTTCAGCTGCAAGTTCACGTAGCTGAAGCACTCCAGCAGATCGCCGTCCGGCGGGCCGCCGGCGCGGGGCCAATCGTACGCCTCGCTGCGAAGGGGCAACTTATTCTCCTTGTCGAAATAGAGTACGCCGCGATAGGCGTAGAACTCGCCCGGCTTCGAGTTGGGGTGGGCCATCTCCACGCGGACGCAGCGGCGCTTGGCGAAGTCGAACTCCGCCACCTTGACGACGGTGCGGTTCATCGCCTTCTCCGCCTGCCAGCGTTCGGAGTAGCGGTCGATCAGGTTGCCGATGCCAGCCTCGGCGATCGTATGCCGGCTATTTTGCAGGGCACGCGGGTCGTTCAACGCCAGGCTGACGAAGCCGACGGCGCCCAGGATGCCGGGCGATTGCACGCGCATTTGCCCGTCGTTCTTGCCGACGACGTAGCAGACCTGCTGGGCTTCCAGCGCCTTGGGCATCTGCCAACGCAGGTAGACGCTGAAGGGCTTGGTGCGCGCCTTCATCAGCATGACGTTTTCCGGCCCCATCTTGCCGTTCATCTGCTCGCGCTTGACGAACAGGCACTGATAATCCTGCACGGCGTCATAGGCTTGCTTGGCCTCGGCGAGCAGCCGCAGCGGCGCGTCGAAGGGATCGGCCGGCGTCTGGGTATGGCCGTCCGGCGCCGTCAGGGCGAGGGCGGCGACGAGGCCCAACGGCAGGGCAGCCAGCCAGGGCGCGGTCCTCCAGCGGTTCGTCGTTTCCTGCGGCGCGTGGCGGGTCATCGGCACTCCTCCTCGGCGAGGCTTCGGTTTTCGGATGGACGAAAGGGCCGCGAATTCGCGCCCGCAATGCCCCTACCCAGGCAATTCGCGTACCGACAAAATGATCGTCGACCATCGCTCCGACGCAAGCCATGAAGCGAACGACACTTGGTGCCCGCGCGTTCGGGTCGAGGGAAGGGGCCGAGCGTCGCCCTTTGGCATAAATTACAATCAGCGTGCAATTGTCTCTCGCCCGGCGCCGAGGCCGTCATGACCTTGCAAATCCATACCATCGTGTCGCAGCCGTTCGCGGAGAATACCTATGTCGTCTGGCGCCCCGGGCGCGCCGACGCCCTGGTGATCGATCCTGGTTTGGAACCGGAATTGATCCTCGATTTCCTGAGCGAGCAGGGACTGATTCCGGCGGCGCTGCTGTGTACCCACGGCCATGCCGACCACATCGGCGGCAACGCGGCGCTCAAGAGAGCGTTTCCGCAAGCGCCGCTCGTCATCGGCGCCAACGACGCGCCGCTGTTGACCGATGGCGTCCTGAACCTGAGTACGCCGTTTGGCGCGACGGTCCTTAGCCCGCCGGCCGATGTGCTGGTCCGCGAAGGCGAGACACTCGACTACGCGGGGATCGCGCTGGAGGTGCTGGACATACCGGGCCATTCGCCGGGCCATGTCGTCTTCGTCGTGCGAGAGAAGCCAGCGATCGTCTTGGGCGGCGACGTATTATTTCGGGAAGGGATTGGCCGTTCCGACTTTCCGGGCGGCGACGGTGAGTTGTTAGTCGCCGGCATCCGCGGCAAGTTGTTCGCGCTGCCGGGCGATACGGTCGTCTATCCGGGACACGGGCCAGTGACGACGGTGGGATATGAACAGAAGAACAATCCGTTCGTGAGTGGGCACGATTAGCGACGTTTTGAAGAAGCGTATTCTTGGCGAGCGGGGGGGGGGAGGCCCCCCCCGGTGGGAGGGGGGAAAACAACCGGGGGGTTGCCCCCCCCCGCCCCCCCCCAACGTAATGTTT
>JBBSES010000767.1:0-1849 GCA_038239465.1 Gemmatales bacterium | reverse complement strand
TGCGCTGCGCTTCACCCGTGGCTACAATCGTGCGCCCCTGCCGGGGCGAAGAACGGCATTTGCCCCCGGTAGGGGCCGACGGTTGTAGCCACGGGTGGAGCGCAGCCCGCGAATGCGGGCGCAGCGCAACCCGTGGGAACCGACGCCCGCCGCTCCGGCCCCGGTAGGGGCCGACGAGTCTAGCCACTGGTGAAGCGCGGTGAAACCGATGGAAGACAGGCTGCCGCTTCCCATGGTCCCGGCAACGGCAAACGAATGGCAACCGCGCCTCCATCCTTAGGTTTGCGAGACCGATGGCTGAGGGTCAACAAACCGTGAAGGGTTACTAATCTTTAGAGACTTGGCCCCGCTCGCTCAGCCATCGACTCATTTCCAGCGTCAGCTGGCCGCTGTTGTCCATGCGCGGCACCTTGTGCTGGCCGCCGAGTTTCCCGCGCGCGCGCATCCAGTCGGCGAAACCGCCGCGCGGCATCGGCCAAACTTCCGGCCCGCCCAGGCTCAGGCTGCCATTGCGATGGGCCGCGTAGTCTTCGTTGAGGCGCCCGAGGGCCGCGTCGAGTTCCGCGGTGAATCGGTCTATGTCGATGGGCGATTGCGCGAATTCCACCAGGTAACGATGGTGTCCAGGGGCCGCGGGCGTCGCGGGAAAGATGGGGCCGACGTGAAAATCGATGGCGGTCGCCCCGGTCGCCTCAGCCGCCGCCGCGACGGCTTTCTCCACCTCCTCGCTGATGAGGTGTTCACCGAAGGCCGACAGGAAGTATTTCGTCCGCCCCGTGAAGCGCAACAACGGCGGCTCGCGGCGCTCGAAGCATACCGTGTCGCCGACGACGTAGCTCCATAGCCCGGCACAGGTCGTCAACACTACCGCGTATTGCACGCCGGTTTCGAGGGTGGCGATGGTGTGCCGCGTCGGCCTCTCTTTATCCAACTCCTCCACCGGCACGAATTCGAAAAAGATGCCGTGGTCCGGCACCAGGCGCAGGAGGTCGTAACGCGGGTCTTCCGTGGCGACGAAGCCTTCCGAGCAAGGATACGTCTCCAGGAGCCGTACCGCGTCGCTGCCGATCTCCTGGCGAAAGAGGCTGCGATACGGATCGAACTTGGTGCCGCCGTGAATGACGAGGCGCAGCGTTGGCCAGACGTCGATGATGCGTTCGCGGCCCGTGATCTTCTTAAGCCGATCAAAGAGGACGAGCATCCACGAGGGCACGCCGCTGAGGACGGTGATGGGCAACTTCGCGCTCTGCTCCGCAAGGGTCTGCACCTTCTGGTCCCAATCGCTGGACAGGGCCAGGTCGAGCGGCGGAAACGTGTAGGGGCGCAAAAATGAGGCCAATTCGACGGCCGCGATGCCGCTGAGGTCGCCGGCGCGGATGGGCCGAGACGACTTCGCCGCTCCGGGTATTTCCAAAGCCCGCATGTCGGTGCTGCCGCCGAGAAAGAAGACGCGGCCGGTGAAGATTGCGGCCGACGGCTGGCCGGCCAGGAAAAGCGACAGTGTCGTGAAGGCGGCCTTGCGGTTGGAGGCGAGCATCTCGGTCGAGATGGGGATGTGTTTCGTGGTGCCGCTGGTGGTCCCCGAGGACAGCGCGAAGTAGGGGACGCGGCCCGGCCAGGTGACATTGTCCACGGCGGGAAAGGCCGGCTCCCAGTAGCCTTTCCAGAACGCCTCGTAATCGCGGAGCGGCACCTGGCGTTGATAGTCGGCGATGCTGTGGATGCGCGCGAAACCGTGTTCCTTGCCGAAGCGCGTGTCGCGCGCCTGAAAGACGAGGCCGAGCAAGGTTTGCCGTTGCACGCGCTCCAGCGGCAAGCCGTCGAGGCGCGCGGCGCGATAGCCGGCGTA
>JBBSES010000766.1:0-1858 GCA_038239465.1 Gemmatales bacterium | reverse complement strand
CCGGGATTGAAGAAATCGGCAGGTAAAAGTCGCGCCGCTCGCCTTGGCCGAGATGCGCCAGGCGCTCAACGCCCTCCCTGCGCCAGACCCGTCGCAGCCGTCCCCTGCGCATTGGCCAGCGCCTTCGCGTCCCATTTCTGCTGCAACTCGTCGAAGCTGCGATAGCCGTAGTGTTGCTTTAGCGATGCCTCATATCCGTCTTTCCCCGCCGAGCGCAAAAACTTGGTCAACGTCTCCGGCCCGCGTTCGCCCGCCAGGAAATCGACCAGTGACACGCTCTGGGCGTAAAAGGTGCTGATGTAGCGCGGCTCGGGGTAGTCGGGCATCGTCATCAATTGCTTGACGCTGAACAGGCCCGTCTCGGCGCGGCACTTGCCCAGATTGTGCAGATGGCCTTCCACCTTGTCGCGCGGCTCCGTGAGGACGGCGATGCCCTCGTCGGCCCAGCGCGGCACGGCCTGGTCGCCGAACTGCCCGGCCAGGACGACGTGCGTCGCCTCGTGCGGCAACACGGCACGCAGCATGTTTTCCGGGTCGTCGCAGTGCAGGTCGATGCGCCGCATCGTCACCCGGCTGCCTTCCGTTTTGAAGGACGAATGCCCTGGCGAGCCGGCCGGCACTCCCGTGGCCTGGCTGTAATCCGCCGAAGTGGCATGCAGGTATAAATCGCAGCGTGGGTTCCAGTCGTCCTTGAAACCGCCGAACCATTTGCGTGACATGGTGGCGCGGGTACGCTCGGCGGTTTGGGCGACTTGCTCGGCCAGCTCCTTGGTCTGATTGTGGAAGACGCGGAAGTTCGGGGTCTCGGCGCAGGCCCAGCCGTCGGCGCCGCGCGGCGCATGCTTCACACTGAGGGCCGGCGTCTTGTCGGCGGCGCGGCGTTTGCCGATCTCGGCCAGCACCTGCTTGCCGTAGTCCAGGCGCGGCGCCATCTCGACGGCGCGGCGCGTTTCTTTTTCCAGCTCGGCATAAGCGGGCGGCACGTTGGCCGGCTCGTTCAGCTGCTGCACCACGCGATGCAGCAGGCAATAGGCCCAGCGCTCCTTGCTGGCGTCGGTGGCCGTCGCGTCGGCTTGATGGGCCTGATCGAACAGGGCGCCGGCCTCGCGGAAGCGGTTCTTGGTGAACTCCTCCTCGGCCTGGGCGAGCAGGCCGCGCGCCGTCTTTTGCTTGTCTTTCTTCGGATCGCGGAAGGGATCGTCTTGTTCATCGACCTTACCGCGCGCTACCGGCCCTTCCTTGACGGCAAGGGGCGGCGTCTCGATAGCTGGCGTCGGCGATTTGGCGCCGTGGGGCATACTGCCGTCCATCGCGGCGCCGGGGTCGAGAATTTGCAGCCGCTCCAGGTAGCGCTGCGCCTCTTCATTTTGCTTGGCGATGCGCAATTCCTTGACGGCGCCGCGATAGGCGTCGCGCAATACGTCGAGGTATGCCTTGTCGCCATTGATTTTCGATAGCTGCCCTTCCAGCACGCGGACGGCCGCCAGGTAATCGCTCTTGGCGATGAACTGGCGTCCTTGCTGCAGGGCCGTCTGTACGGCGAGGCAGGTTTGCACGGCGCTTTCGCGCTCGTTGCCCGCGAACAAAAGGGCGGAAAGCGACAGGGCGACCACCAGGGTGGCGCCGGCGCGCACGGAAATGCCAAGGCCATCCCGGGTCATGATGCATCCTTGCAATAGACCAGGAAAAAGAGGCCCACGCCGGCACGAGCCGGCGCGTCGAAAGGCGGGGAAGGGCGGTGGGTTTGGGAAGCACCTCGCCCATGCCGGGGAGGGACCGTAGGAAATGACGCGCAAAAAGACAAGGCGGGTTTGGCCGGCTGCCCCCATTGACCTGGCGAGCGGGGGGCGTAAGCCCT
>JBBSES010000765.1:0-1869 GCA_038239465.1 Gemmatales bacterium | reverse complement strand
GGGGGGGGGGGGGTTTGTCCCCGGGGGGGCCACCCCCCACGACGCTCGCCAAGCAAACCACGAAGGACAAAAGATATGTTGAAGCATTTATTCGCAAACCTCTGGCTCGTCGCCATCACCCTGTTGCTGTGCGCCGTCGCCTATCCGCTCCTCCTGCTCGGCATCGGCCGCACCCTGTTCCCGGCCCAGGCGGAAGGCAGCTTGCTGCGCGATGCCGATAATACGGTCATCGGCTCGCGGCTCATCGCTCAGCCCTTCACGGGGGACGAATACTTCCAGCCGCGGCCGTCGGCGGCCTCGTATAACGGCGCCGCCTCGGGGGCCAGTAACTTCGGCTCGTCCAATTACAAGCTGCGCGACCGCGTGGCCCGGACGCTCGGGCCGATCGTGCGCTATCGCGGCGGCTCGCGCAAGGGCGAGCTGGTCGCCCCCGACGTGGAAGCCTGGTTCCAGAAGGACCAAAACGGCGGCAAACCGGGAATCGTCGCCCAGTGGGCCGGGGATCACAACGGCCTGGCGCAGGACTGGGTCAAGGCCGACAAGCTCAACACGGCCTATGTCGCTGACTGGATGACGGCCCATGCCGCCGAGGTCGCGCAGTGGGTCAAGGACAACCCGACCACCCCCGAGCCGAAGCCGGAAGACGTGGCCGTGCCATTCTTCACCAGTTTTTCCGTGGCCCATCCGGGCCTGTTCCCCAGTATCGTCACCGACAAGGCGCCCGACGGTAAGGAAACCAAGAGCGTCAAGCCGGTCAAGGAAGGCGGCGATATTCAATCGATTTTCTTCGACATGTGGCGTCAAGAAAACCCCGACGCGGAGTTGGAAGACGTGCCGGCCGACCTGGTGATGGCGTCCGGTTCCGGCCTCGACCCGCACATCACGGTCAAGAACGCGCGCTACCAACTCGACCGCGTCGTCGGCGCCTGGGCGCAAAAGACGAAGCTGGACAAGGCGAACGTGCGCCGGACGATCGAAGACGTGCTGCGCGAGAAGACGTTTGCCGTTTTGGGCGGCAGCGTCGGGCCGCCGATCGTCAACGTGCTGGAAGTGAATCTGGCCGTGCGCGAGCGGTTGGCCGCGGCAAAGTGAATGCCTCCGCGGGGAACGCTTTTCTACAATGGTGTGGAGAAGTGTTCCCCGCGAGGTGGGTCATGCCGCTGCACGATTGGAATAACGTTGGGGTCTGGGAAGATGTCCACACCCTATGGATCACCGAGTTGTATCGCTGGCTTAAGCCGCGCCTGCCGGAAGGCTATCGCGCGTCGCTGGCCATGGTCGGCGCCATGGTGGTCGCGCCGGTGCCGGTGCATCCCGACTTAAGCGTGCGGCAAACGACGCAGACGACTGCTCTCCCGCCCAGCGTCGAGGGAGCGGAATGGGCGCCGGATGAAGAGGTTGCACTGGCATTGCTCGAACCGGCCCGCGCGCTTTACGTCCGTCGCGGCGGCGACCTGGTAGCCGCTATTGAGCTGATCTCTCCCGCGAACAAAGATCGGCCCGAGGCCCGACGGCGGACGACGGATCGCTTTCTCGGCTATCTCTTGAACGGCATTCATCTCCTCTTCATTGATGTCCATCCTCAACCGCGCGGCTTCTCGTTCGTCGATGATATCGCCGCCGCCCTGGCTCACGACGCGACGCCCCATGCGGCTCCGTGCGCGGCGAGCTATCGCGTCGGCTCCGCGACGCCGGAAGCCGTCACCCTGGGCACCTGGCGGCGTCCGTTGGCATCGGGACAAGTGTTGCCGCGCCTTCCTTTGCCGTTAAGCCGCGACCTCGGCATCCCCATCGATCTCGAAGAAACTTATCTGCGCGCCACGGCGGATGCTTACCTGTGACGCCGAACAAAATGAACCTTTTCCCTTG
>JBBSES010000764.1:0-1872 GCA_038239465.1 Gemmatales bacterium | reverse complement strand
TGGAGCGCGCCAAGGGATTGCGCGACGCCAAGACGCCGTGGACGACGGCCACCGGGCAGGTAGTTCGCGGCTACGTGTCGAAGATCGACGGCTCGGTGCAGCCTTACGGTCTTGTGGTGCCGCCGTCGTATCAGCCCAACTCGCCGCACAAGCATCGGCTCGACGTGTGGTGCCACGGCCGCGGCGAGACGTTGAGCGAGTTGTCGTTCGTCAATGGCCGGCAGGGAGGCCCCGGCGAGTTCGCGCCGAAAGACGCCTTCGTCGTCCATCCCTACGGCCGCTACTGCAACGCCAACAAGTTCGCGGGCGAGATCGACCTGCTCGAAGCGCTCGAACATATCCGCAAGCACTATCCCATCGACGAAGACCGCCTCGTTATGCGCGGCTTCTCGATGGGCGGCGCCGCGGCCTGGCAGTTCGCCGTTCACTACCCCGACAAGTGGGTGGCCGCCGCCCCCGGCGCCGGCTTCTCCGAAACCGCCGATTTCTTGAAGGTCTTCCAGAACGAGAAGGTGCAGCCGACCGACTACGAAAAGAAGCTCTGGCACCTCTACGACTGCACCGACTACGCCGTCAACTTGTTCAACTGCCCGACGGTGGCCTACAGCGGCGAGAAGGATAGCCAAAAGCAGGCGGCGGACATCATGGCCAAGGCGCTCGACGCCGAGGGAATCAAGCTGACGCATATCATCGGCCCCGGCACCGGCCATTCGTATCACAAGGATAGCAAGGTCGAGATCAACCGCCGTATCGACAAGATCGCGGAGGCCGGCCGCAACCCGACGCCCGACGAAATCCACTTCACTACCTGGACGCTGCGTTACCCGCAAGCCTTCTGGGTTCGCCTCGACGGCCTCGGCGAACACTGGGAGCGCGCCCGCGTCGATGCCGAACTGTACGGCAACAACTCCGAAGGGCCGAGCCTGACGACCAAGAACGTCACCGCGTTCACTCTCTCTTTCGACCCCGGCCAATGCCCGTTCAAGGCGATCAAGAAGCCCAAGGTCAAGATCGACGACGTGGAATTGGAAGGGCCGGCCGTTGCGTCCGATCGTTCCTGGACGGCCCACTACCGCAAGACCGACGGCAAATGGCAGCGCGTTGATTCTCCCGACGACGGCACGCTGCGCAAGCGGCCCGGCTTGCAAGGCCCGATCGACGACGCCTTCTTCGACAGTTTCCTCATGGTGCGGCCGACCGGCAAATCGCTCAACGAAAAGGTCGGCAAATGGGCCGACGCCGAGATGGGCCACGCCATCGATCACTGGCGGCGGCAGTTCCGCGGCGAGGCGCGCGTCAAGAACGACGCCGATATCAGCGACGCCGATATCGCCGCCTATAACCTCGTCCTCTGGGGAGACCCGAGCAGCAACAAACTCCTCGCCAAGATCGCCGACAAGCTGCCCATCAAGTGGGACGCCGACAACGTCATCGTCGGCGACACCAAGTACTCGGCCGCGACGAATGTGCCGGTATTGATCTATCCCAATCCACTGAATCCGAAGCGTTACGTCGTCCTCAACAGCGGCTTCACGTTCCGCGAATACGACTATTTGAACAACGCTCGACAAGTGCCGAAGCTGCCGGACTTCGCAGTCATCGACGTGAATACGCCGGTGTCGTCGCGGGCGCCGGGAGGTATTGGCGCGGCGGGGTTCTTCGATGAGAAGTGGCAACTACCGACGAAGAAGTAAATGTTCGGCGAGCGGGGCCGGCAGCCACGGCCGATCGGCGCGGAACCGCGTCAGGAAGGCACCGAAATCCGCGTTGGGGATGTCGCCGCCCGGCAGGGCCGCGCCGGCGGTCCAGGCCTTGCCGGCGGTCCAGGCCTTGCCGGCGGCGGGGAAGGTTTTGGCGAGCCTGTCGAGCGCC
>JBBSES010000763.1:0-1884 GCA_038239465.1 Gemmatales bacterium | reverse complement strand
GACGGCGGCGGCGCGAAAGGTATCGCAGGCGGCGACGATGACTTTCTTGCCGTCCTCCTGGCAGCGCCGCGCCAACTTGGCGATACTCGTGGTCTTGCCGGCGCCGTTGACGCCGGAGATGAGAAGAACCGTGGGGCCGGACGGGTTCCAACGCAGGCCGCCCTCGTCGGTCATCAGCATGTCTTTCAGCTGCTGCTTGACGAACGCCTTCACGTCGCCGGTCACTTCCTTGTCGAGGAAGGCTTGCCGAACGCGCTCGACGATCTCGCGCGTGGCGGCGGTGCCGACGTCGGCCAAATAGAGGTTCTTTTCCAGTTCGGCGAGGAAGTCGCGGTCCACGCGGCCCTGCCAACGAAACAGCGAGGCGACGCCGCTGAAGACGTGGCGCGTCCGGGCGAGGCTGGCCTTGATCTTGCCGAGGAAGTTGCGCAGACCCATCCGTTGACCTCTGGGAGATTGATTAGCGCGAAACGGCAAGCACATGCTTCCATTCGGGCGCGGTCAAACTGCACGCGCCAACGGCGCGGCTCGGGTGTCCCGGCCCGTGGCAATCGCTGCCGCCGGTGATGGCCAGGCCCAAATCGGCGGCGAGGGTACGCAGTCCGCGGACGCGGCCGGGGCGGAACGTCGGGTAGTTCGCCTCGATGGCGCCGAGGCCGAGGCCGCGCAGGGCGAGCAGGTTTTCCCGCGTGCAATCATAGGAAGGGTGTGCCCAACTCGCAATGCCGCCCGCGCCGCGCACCAGGGCGATGGCCTCGCCCACCGGCAAGCGCAGCTTCGGCAGAGCGACGCGGCCATTGTCGCCCAGATAGCGCGTGAAGGCGTCGCGCATCGAGCCGGCGCGGCCCGACTCGATCAACAGCGTCGCCAGATGCCGGCGGCAGAGGGTGCTGTTGTTCGCTTGCGCCTGTAATTCATTATCCTCAAAGGACATGCCGAGGCCGCGCAATCGCTCGACCATGTCCCAGAAGCGCGAAACGCGCCGTGCTTGCATGCGCGCCAATGCCGCGTTGAGAGGCGCGTCGTCGAGGTGGACGAAGTAGCCGAGTAGATGCAGTTCGCGGCCGAGGAACTCCGAGGTGATCTCGACGCCGGGGATGACTTCGATATCGGTGCCGATGGCGGCGGCCTGCGCGAACGTCACGCCGGCCAGTGTGTCATGATCGGTGAGGGCCAGCGCCGCCAGGCCGGTACGCCGCGCCAGGTCGATCACCTGGGCGGGCGTGTAGGTGCCGTCGCTGTAGGTGGTGTGGATGTGCAGATCGGCGCGGCCGCTGCTCGGCGGGCGGCCGATCGTCTGACACAACGCGGTGAAGGGCTGACGCGCCGGCATGGAGATCACGATTTCTCGGCCGGCAAAGCGCCGGGGCCGTCGCGGTGCAGGCGGTCGAGGATGCCGTTGACGAAGGCCGGCGACTCGGCGGAACCGTAGCGGCGCGCCAACTCGATGGCCTCGTTGAGGACGACGTTGGCCGGCGTTTCCGGGACGTGCAGGAGTTCATAAGCGCCGAGACGCAGCACGTTGCGATCGACGACGGCCATGCGCGCCAGGCGCCAGTTCTCGGCGGCGGCGCTCAGGCGTCCATCGATGGTCGCTTGTTGGGCGACGACGCCGTCGTACAGGCCGAGACAAAACGGCTCCAAGGGCTGGTCGCGCAGGCGGTCGCGGACGAAGCGCTGCAGGATGGCCCGCTCCACGGTGGGATTCTGGTCGCGCTGAAACAGCAGTTGCAGGGCGACTTCGCGGGCGCGGGAACGTTTGCTCATGAGGGTGTCCGACGGGGCCGTGATTTCCCGTCTTTTATGGTAGCGAAAATCCCTTCCGGCCGTCACCCCGCTCGCCAAGATGGTTTACTGAGCAGCGATTCCTTGCGGCCAGGTGTC
>JBBSES010000762.1:0-1905 GCA_038239465.1 Gemmatales bacterium | reverse complement strand
CGCTCGCCAGGTTATTTACAGAGCAGCGTCGCTAACCAGCCGCCGGGTCCGTCGTCTCGAAATACTTGGCGTAAGTCATGCGTGCCTCGCCCTCGCGGTAGAAATCGGGCACATCGCCGACCAGCCGAAAGCCCTGGCGCAGAAAAAACTGCCGGGCTTGCGCCGCGGCGGGCATGGACGACGTTTCCGCCAGCAGCACCTTGACGTTGGCGGTCTTGACGTGCGCCTCGACGGCTTGCAGCAGCTGCCAGCCGACGCCACGCCGTTGCGATTCCGGCATCGCGACGATCCAGTGCAGTTGCAGGGCGGCGTCGGTACACGCCACCGGCCCGAAGCAAACGCCGCCGACCACGTTGCCGCCGCGCTCGGCGACCAGGGCGTAATGCGTCTTCGCGGTGGTCTTGTCCAGGGCGGCTATGACGCGCTCCAGCGCCGCACTTAACTCGTCGGGGCGGAAGACGGCGCAGCTTTCGCCGACCTTGCGCAGAGCGTCCAGGTCGCCCGGTTGGATCGTGCGGAGTTTGAGTTTCTTGGCGTCGCGGGCGACAACGGGTTGTGCCTTGCCGCCACGCGCCAGGGCCGCTTGCACCAGCTTGACGGTGAACTCGGAATGCGTCAACCCGGCCGAGATCAGGCCGCCCGCGAGTCCCGCCGTCGGGCCGAAGCAGGGATTCGGATTCACTTCGAGGAGATACGCCTTGCCGGAGGCGCGGACGCGAAAATCGACGCGCGCGTAGTCGCGGCAGCCGACCAAACGGAAGGCTTCCATCGCCAGGCCCTGGATGCGTTCGGCCAACTTGGGCGTGATGTCGGCGGGGTAGCGCGGCGGCGTCGCCTCGTAGTCGCGCGTGCCGGGCTTCCACTTGGCGTCGTAGGTGACGATCGGCCAGTAGCCGGGATCCTTGTCCACGAAGAGGATTTCCGACACCGGCAGCGGCTTCAGTTCCGGCGCTTCGATCAGGGCCGCGGTGAACTCGCGGCCGCGGATGAACTGCTCGATCAGCACCGGCGGCCCATAGTTGTTGAGCAGGTAAGCGACGCGCTCCTCGAGCTTTTCCTGATCGGTGACGACGCTGCCCTGGTCGAGGCCGACGCTGGCGTCTTGCAGCGCTGGTTTGACGATCACGGGCCATTCCAGGGCACAAGGGGCTAAAGGCAGCTTATCGACGACGAAGAAGTCGGCGGTTGGCAGGCCGGCGCCGCGGAAGAGATGCTTGGTCAGGTGCTTGTTCCGCGCCAGGCACAGCGTATGCGCCGGCGATCCCGTGAAGGGGATGCCGATCCATTCGAGGATACTGGCGACCGACGATTCGTTGCTTGCGTCGTCGGCGGTGCCTTCGAAGAGGTTGAAGACCACGTCGGGCCGTTCGCGGCAGATGCCGTTGACCAGCACGCTCGGGTCGCGGCTGGCGCCCAGGCGCGAGACCTCGTAGCCGCCTTGCACCAGCGCCTTGCTGACGGCGTCGGCGGTCCAGAGGATTTCGTGTTCCGAGGCGGCATCGGGATGGCTTTCCGGCAGCACCGGCTCGTTGTACAGGATCAGGACTTTCGCGGGACGCATAGTGGTTGGTCTGGTGAGTGAGGGGAGATGGTCCGAAACCTGTATGGGCTAAACGGCCGTGTCTCGCCTTACGCGCTCCAAAGCCGATTGCAAGATGGCGGCGATCAATCGCTCAAAATTGTAGGGTGGGGCGAGCGATAGCGAGGCCCACCGGAATCTCCTGACGCTCCGGTGGGCCTCGCTATCGCTCGACCCACCCTACAACTACAACGGAACATCGCCTACAACGGAACATCGCCGTCAGATGGCACTCTCGCGCCGCACGCGCTCCAGGGCCGATTGCAAGATGGCGGCGATCAATCGCTCGTGGCTCCAGCCATTGAGCTTCGCCAGGATGACCAGGT
>JBBSES010000761.1:0-1907 GCA_038239465.1 Gemmatales bacterium | reverse complement strand
GCGCGGGGGGGTTAATCCCCCGGGGGGGGGGGGGGCGCCCCCCCCCGGTGTAACCCGGGGGGGCACCCCCCCCCCCGCTCGCCAAGCAATCGCTCGTCATCATGTGCTTCAGATGAATGCAAGTCCGTGCTGACTTTGAAGCAGCAGTGTTTGTGGCCTAGCGGCAAGCGCGGCGCGATCGTGGCGATCAGAAAAGCCGCCAAACTGAGATAGGTGATGGCCGAGAGCCGGAGCCGTTGCATCGAAGGTCTCGCGCACGGAGAGAATGCTTACTGGGTGAATAATAAGGCGAAAGCGGGGGCCGGTCAATGCGTACCGCGGTCGCGTCGATTCGTCTGGTTCCGCCGAAACGCTTGTGGCATGATGCCGCCGCCGCCCGATGGATCGGAGCGGCGCGAGGAAATAAAGCCCAGGACGGCAATGTGCGAATCGCGTCCACGATGCTCGGCGGAACAATAACGGGGCTGCTGCTCACCGTCGGCGTGCATATCGGGCAACTCCTCTTGCGCAACAACTTCCACGCCGTCATTCCGGGGCAGTTCTATCGCTGCATGCAACCCTCCACGGAAGACCTGGAGGCGGCGCTGCGCGACCACGGCATCCGCACCGTCATCAACTTGCGCGGCCTCTGTTCGGACATGCCGTGGTATCTCGACGAATGCCGCTTCGCCCAGCGGGCCGACGCCTCGCTGGTGGACGTCGGCTTCTGCGCCGGCCGGTTGCCGCCGGTCCACGAACTCCGTCATTTATTGGAGGCGATGGACCGCAGCGAGAAGCCGGTATTGATCCATTGCCGTCAAGGAGTGGATCGCACCGGCTTGGCGTCCGCGATGGCGCTGCTGCTCTACACCGACACGCCGTTAGCCGAAGCGCGCGGGCAATTATCGCTACGGTATGGCCACGTCACGATTGGCCGGACCCGCTACATGACCGCCTTTTACGATCTGTACGAAACATGGTTGGCGCAACAGGGGCGCGGCCACACGCCGGCGGCCTTTCGCCGTTGGATCGAAGAGGATTATTGCGCCGGCGGCAATTCGTGTCGCCTGGAGGCGGTCGAGATGCCGCGGCGCGTGCCGCCGGGCAAACCGTGGGCGGCGCGCATTCGCGCGGTGAACACATCGGCGCGAACCTGGAGCTTGCAGCCGGGAACCAGTGCCGGCACGCACCTGGCCTATCTGATCATCGACAAGGAAGGTCGCGGCATAGCGCTCGGGCGCGCGGGTCTGTTTCGCGCCGACGTGTCTCCGGGCAGCGACATCCTCCTGACCGTGCCGCTGCCGGCGGTCTACGAACCGGGACGCTATAGCTTGATGATCGACATGGTGGACGAACAGCACGGATGGTTTTACCAGGCCGGCTCGGAGCCGCTGATCCTGGAGTTCGCGCTCGGAAACGAGTGAGAGCAATCGGAAAGAAGGGACGAGCGGCGGGGCTTATCCCCGCCGAGCGATCCAAGGCCGGCGAGGCGTTCGATGAAGCGAATCAAGATAATCGTGAGCGTCGCGCTCCTCGCCGTGCTGGCCTGGCGTACCGACTGGGCGCACGTGGCCAGCATGTTCGCCCGACTGCGCATGGAGTATTGGCTCGGGGCGTTGGCCATCTATCTGGCTGTGCAAGCGTTCGGTTCCTGGCGTTGGCAGCTGCTGTCGCAACCGCTCGGCTTCAACCGGCCCTTGAGCCATTACCTCGGCTTCACGTTCATCGGCATGTTCTTCAACCTGATGTTGCCAACCTCCGTGGGGGGCGACGTAGTCCGCGCCTGGTATCTGGCCGAAGGCAAGGAGCGGCGCCTGGCCGCGGTTCTGAGCGTCCTGATGGATCGCGGCAGCGGCCTGGCGGTGCTGGTGGCGCTGGCGTGCGTGGCCCTCCTGTGCAGTCCCGTCGCCGTGCCGGGCTGGGTGGCG
>JBBSES010000760.1:0-1912 GCA_038239465.1 Gemmatales bacterium | reverse complement strand
GCTCATCGACGGTTTCTTCGCGAGGAGTTATCGGTCTTGCGGCGCAAGGGGCGCCTCGGCCGGACGCTGCGCGCCACACATGCCCTGTTGGTCGAACATCCGGGGGTCGTGCTGCTCTTGACCGCGCTTATCTCTGTGAATCTCGTCTACGCGCCGTTGCTCGCGATGTGGCCCGTGCAGGCGGCAGCCGTCGGCATCGGCCTGTGCGCCGCGGTCCTCCTGAAAACGCGGGCGGTGCGCCGTTCTTGGCTGGAGCGGACGCAACGATCTCCGCGACGCGCGCGGCCGGTGACACGGCCGCAACGTCAGACGCGGTAGGCGCTCCGTTTGTACGGCCGTCATTCCGCGCATCTTTCCCCGCTTGCCCCCTTTCTCGTTGACGCATCGTTACCGATAGGCATATATTCATATTTCGTGGTGTTAATATGTCCGTAGCGGGCGGCGCGCCTTCCCTCGGTGCCGCTGCTCAAGAGCAGGTCGTCCATGGTCGCCACCAAACCTGGGGCACGTCTGGAAACGATTGCCCAGGAGTTTTTCGAGGTGCTGACCCACCTCGGCTTGGCCGCGCCCCCGCGCCGCCGGCGCGGTGGGTTGAAGGAAATGGAGTTCCTGACGCTCGCCCTGCTGCAAGGCCGGGGCACCATGATCGTCGGCGATATCCAACGCTTGCTCGGCGTGCTGCCGGCACAGATGTCGCGCGTCATCCGCGCGCTGGAAGACCGCGAACGGCCGATGGTCGCCTGCCACATCAACCCCGGCGACAAGCGCAAGGTAGACGTCCGCATGACGGCGGCCGGCGAGAAGGCCCTGCAAGACTACCAGGCCGGGCAAATCGGCCGCATCGCGCAGCTGCTCCACGGCTTGCCCGAGGAAGAGCAGCAAGAACTCGGCCAACTCATCGACCGATTGCGCGGCCATCTCACCAGCCGGCCGGCACGCTAAACCGACACCTGCACGCCCTTCCAAAACGCGACGCGGCCGGCGATCTCTTTGGCGGCGTCTTTCGGCGTCGGGTAGTACCAGGCGGCGTTTTCGTTCGTCTTGCCATCCACGACCACATGATAGTAGCTTGCCTCTCCCTTCCACGGGCAATTCGTGTGATGGTCGCTCGGCTTCAGTACGTCCGGCTTGACCGCGTCCACGGGAAAATAGTGGTTGCTCTCGACCACCACGGTCTTGTCGCTGTCGGCGATTACCTGCCCGTTCCACGTCGCTTTCGCCATGACTCGGCACCTCGCGGGGAGTGAATGATATCTATGAATAGTCATAGGCGCGGCAGCGAGAGATCGACACCGCTCACCGTCCACTTTTCCCCCACTGTCCACTCTTTCCGCGGAAATTCTGCCGTCGCGTCCCCCGGGCGGCCGATACTATCGTTACAGCTTTTGCGCCTGCCGGACCGTGGGGGGATGGGGTATGTTTCGACTCTGTGCCAGAATGAGTCCCAGCATCGCCATGGCCTTGCTCGTGGGGTGCAGCTATTTTCCGGTGACGCATCACGTCGATGAAGCAGTCGGCAAGCTGGCATCCCCGCCGCTCGACGTATTGCCCCACGCCGAAGCGGACGCGACGCTGCCTGCCGAGGCGCTTCCTCCGCCCCCGCCCGACAAGCCGGGGGTGGATGCCACGCCGCCAGGCGATAAAGGGGTGGGGCCAGAGGCGAAGGATGGCAAGCTGCCGCCGCCTCGGTTGATGTCCGACCGCCTGCCCGTGCCGAGGGAATTTCCGGGCGGGAACACGCCGGCGATCCAGCTGCCGGCCGACCCGGCGGCGCGGAAGGCGGCGCTGGAAAAGCTGTATCCGCCGTTGCCTGCGCTGGGCAACGACGTGGCCCCGCCGCCCGGCCCGGACGACCAGCCGTTGTCGTTGACGCAGCTGCAATTGTTGGCCGTGACCAACAGCCCGTTGATTC
>JBBSES010000759.1:0-1914 GCA_038239465.1 Gemmatales bacterium | reverse complement strand
TTCATCTCGATCTTCGGCGTGGCCATCATGGACGGCCTCTTGTCGATCTCGTACTTCAACGCCCTGCGCGCCAGCGGCCATTCGCTGAACGAGGCGATCATGGAAGGGGCCGGCCGGCGCGTGCGGCCCATGATGATGACGGCGCTCACCGCCATCTTCGGACTACTGCCAGCGGCGCTGTCCACGCGCATCGGCTCGCAGTCGCAGCAGCCGCTTGCCCTCGTCGTCGTCGGCGGCATGACCATGACGCTGCTGCTGAATCGCTACCTGATGCCGGTCCTCTATAGTTTCTATGGCCACCGCGAACCGCCCGCCGGGTCGGGTGGCATGGCGCATTAATCGGTCGGCGACGACGCGATCCATTTACGTTTCGCTTCCCCCGCGCTCCCTATGGGTTCGCGGCGGAACCCAATACCGCTCGTAACCGTTGAGTAGTGCCGCTGCGGCAAACCCAGGCCTCACGGCCGGGGTTCGTGCGGCCAAACCAGCGGTTACGAGCGGTATTGCGTTTAAACAATCCTGGTTTGCGGGATATCGGGTTTTAGGCAAACAGCGGAGCCTCCGCCGCTCCCCACGCCGCTACCAGGGGACTGGCGAAGCCGCTCCCATGATGATGCCCGCCGAAGAAGCCGTGGTGTCCGCCTTCGCGCCCGGTGCCCGCGTCGCCGAGGATCAAGTGGCTCACCGTCGTAACCGTGTTATCCACGAAGCCGATGCTCGATTCGAGCGTCGGGAAGTAGCCCGCGAGCGGCGGCACGATGTGGACCAGGGTCTGGAAGGTCAGGTTGGCCACCTCTGGGCCGAAGAGCGATGGCCCCGAACCGTTCGCACGCAGGAAGTTACTGACGATGTAGTCGCCCGTCAAGCTGCCGGTGATGGCCGCCGTGGTTTCGTCGAAGCGCCAGTGGATGCCGCCGTAGACGCGGCTGAGCATGTTTTCCTGCAACGCCTGGCTGATGCTCGTGAAGTTGCGCGTCACGCCGGTCAAATTCGTGGAGATAAGCGAGAAGGTGGCGGAATTGCCGAAGAAGGCTTCGAGAACGCTCGCTGCCGCCGTGCCGGTGTTCACGTGGCCGGACACATAAGATGGATGGCCAGGGGTAACGAGCAGCGGCCGCCAGCTGGCGTCGGCCGTGGTCCATGGGTTGCCGTCCGAGGCGGCGTCGCGGATGGCGGTTTCGGGACGCACGAAATCGTAGGTGTACTTGGTGTTGAACTGCGAGATGGTGGCGTCGGCCATCGACATGTTCAGCAGGGCGAACATGCGGGCATGACTGACGAGCGTGTCAGTGGCGCGGTTGGTGTCCTGCGTGGCCAGCAGCTGGGCGAAGCGGTTCCACATGCTGAAGCTCGATTCCGCCCAGAACTTGGCGATTTCCGTCTGATCGGCGGTGCGGCTGGTGCTGTCGATGCGGCCGATGTCCTTCACTTCATTGAAGGCGATGGTGAACTGCGCGCTGTCGAGCGCCGGCGGCGGCGGCGGCAGGAATTGGCCCGCGCCGGTCAGGCAGAACGGCGTCACGTAGCGCCTTTGCGTCAAGATCGGCTGGGCGATCGGGTTGCCGTTCTTGTCCAGCGTCGGCTTGTAATCGTCGGGGGCGGTGCCGAAGGTATAAGGGATCACGGCGGCGGCGGACCCGTCGTTGGCCCGCAGCGCGAGCATCGCTTGCGCGGCGGCCTGGCCGATCTCGATCCCCGCCGCTTTGGCGGCGCCTTCGCCCACGGTCGCCAGATCTGCCGCCAAATGGGCGTCGAAGGTCGCCGCCTGGGTGGGGAAGAGGCTCACCAGCGCGTCGTGAGCGGCCTCGGAGGCGGCGGCTACTTGAGAAGCATAGCGCGGGGCCGTGAGGTAAAAGTTGTACGACTGGCCCGAGTGCGTGATGCCGTTGACCGCGTTGTACACCGCCAGCGACA
>JBBSES010000758.1:0-1921 GCA_038239465.1 Gemmatales bacterium | reverse complement strand
TCCGACGCCTCCGACGCCTCCGACGCCTCCGACGCCTCCGACGCCGCCGCCAACGCCGCCACCGCCGCCGGCTACGCCGCCGCCTACGCCGCCTACGCCGCCGCCTTCGACGCCGCCGACGCCTCCGACGGGGGAGGCGTCGCCTCCGCCGCGCGGACGGACAAGGTTTTGAATCTATCGGCGTCGATTGCGTTGCAAATCCTCATCGACCTCAAATCGCCGGGATGCGAGTTCCTGAACTTGGCCGATGCTGCCGAGGGGAAGAAGTCATGAGCCCCGAAGCCGAAGCTTTCCTCGCCCGTCTCGCTGCACGGCGGGCGGCACAGACGTTCACATCGCCCGGAGTTACGGGATTTGGTGGGCTGACGGAAGAAGAGTCGCGCGATGCCGCATGGCGTCAGCACGAGCAGCAAGAGGCTGCACGCGAGCGGGATCAGCGCTTGGACTTCGGTCGCAACTTCAACAACGGAGATTAAAACATGCTTCACATCGAACCTATCAAGTTGCTCAAAGGCACCCACGCGGATACCGCCCAGACGGGCCAAGGCTGCTTCATGAACGTCATCGCCTATCTCAACGGCGAGCCGCAGATTACGGATCAATCGCCGTGCGTCTGCGTCATAGTGCGCCCGCTGTGTATCCGGCTGAACGACCTCGCCACCGACGAGCAACGCCCACGGCTGATCCCATTCATCGAGCGCGCGATGGGCAGTGCGACGAAGGATAAAGACGTGATCGCCGAGCGCAAAAGGCTGATCCACCAGTACGGGGCACAGTGCCAAGCCGCGCGCTACAAGTGGTGCGATGCCTTGAAGAAGCGGGGCATCTCCACCGCCGCCTTCGCCGCCACCGCCGCCACCGCCTCCGACGCCGCCTACGCCGCCACCGCCGCCGCCTACGCCGCCGCCTACGCCCTCAAGGGCGATTTGTTCGATGCAGGCATCCGTTTCCTCGATGCCGCACTGCCCCAAGCGCAACCCGTCTCGGCCGTCGTCGTCGAGCGTGCGCAGCGTCTCGTCGCGCTCCGCGACCTCGAAACCATCGCAGACATGGCCGGCGCTGCCGGCGCGGGGGATGCCGCATGAGTGCCTATCTCAACGTGCACAACGTCAAGTCGATCAAGGTCGCCCGCGCAAGGGACCACGGCAATTTTTGCTACATGACGTTGGAGATAACGCACGAGCAGTACGGCAAAGAGCAGATCCTCGGCATCGAGGTCTACAGCGACCAGCCGCTGGTGATCGAGGGCGCCGAGTTCCAGAACTTCGTGACGACCTTCAAGGAAAAAGCATGAAGACCGACGAGCGATACGCAGCCGGCGCGATGCACCAGCAATGGCTGGACGAGCAGGAGGACGTGCGCAGCATCATTCGCGCGCTCGCTCCTGCGCCTTTTGGCGGGTGCGCGTGTGCATCGGGCAAGCCCCGGTGCGACTGTGTGCCAAATGTCGAGATCGTCGAGCCCGAGCCCGACCCCTACAAGTGGCCGCATCGGATCGTGCTTGCCATCGGCATCGCGGCTGGCTTCATGGCCGTTGCCGGGATGTTCGGAGGTCGGCTGTGAGCGCCCGCCGAACGGAACCCACGACTCACCTTTTCAAAGGTGGCGCCTACATCCCCGCCGACAAGACGGACATCCGGAAGACCTTTGCGCGGCTGACCCCGAAGCCGGCGGCCAACGTGTCGTCGTTGATTACGAAGAGAAAGGCCGCGAAGTGAACTTCCGCGCCCTCTGGCTCGCCCTTCGGGGCAACCACATTGTTATCCCCGCTGATCACTACGCGGCCATGTTGCGCCGCATTGCAACGTATGAGCGCCGCGCCGCAGCTCAGCGCAAGTCACGCGCCGAGAAGGCTACACCGCTCGGCCGTCCGTTTGTCGGCGGCGGCATCAAGCCATCGGGCGATACATTTTGAAAGGAG
>JBBSES010000757.1:0-1925 GCA_038239465.1 Gemmatales bacterium | reverse complement strand
GGGAAGTCGTCGGCGCGCGGCGGCACTTCACCCCGCTGCCGCGCGACGTGGCCGGTGAGCATGGCATGGCTGGCCGACCCGTGGGCGTTGTCCCCTTCCGGCGATTCGTGCGTGCGGTGCGTCAGCGAGCGGATCACGGCGTATTTGTCGGCGTGCTTGGCCAATCGCGGCAGATGTTCCGTGATCGACATTCCCGGCGCGTTGGTGGCGATCGGCTTGAACTCGCCGCGGATTTGCGGATCGGCGTTTGGCTTCATGTCCCAGATGTCGATATGGCTAGGGCCGCCGAAGAGATAGATGAGGATGCACGACTTGGCCTGGCCGAAGCTGCCGCGCCGGCCGGTGAGCGGATCGGCGGTATCGGCCCGGAGCGAAGCGCCCGAGAGACCCAGCGCCCCGCCGAGGCCGAACCGCAGCATGTCGCGGCGGCTCCAGCCATTCCGCAAGTCGGCCGCACAACCGCGCAGGAGAAACATGGGGAACACTCCTCGATACCGGCTTTCCGTTGGCGACCACCGGCCCAACGGTTAGATTTAACTCTAACCGCCCCGTGCCCCGCGCCCATGCCGAATCGGATCGAAAGCCGTCACAATTGGACAGCCGCGTCCCATGAAACCGACTTCGTTTGGCGTGCCGGCGCATCACGTGGCCTGGGCGCCGCCGGCCCTCGACCTGCCGAAAGACTTGATCCAACCGGCGATGGACGAGAGCTATCTCGCCTACTATCGTCCGACGCCGAAGCCCTTCTTCTTCCTGCATTCCAGCCATCTGCCGGCCGGCACCGTGGTCGGCACGCATCGCCATCCGTGCGTCGCGCTGCACGGCTGCTTGCAGGGACCGCTGACGCTGACGACGCCCGAAGGCCCGAAGCCGCTCGACGCCGCCGGGCATTTCTATCTGATCGCGCCGGGCCAGGCGCACGGCTGGCACAACCCCGGATCGGGCACGGCGGCCAACATCAGCGTGTTGATCGACCATCGCGCCGTCGGTCCCTGGCCGGCCGGCGCGGGCGTCAAGGAGTGCTGCCGGGAGTTGGTGCGGCGCGTCACCGGGCTGCACCGCTTCAACCCATCAACGGATAATCATATCAAGCATTGTTTCTGGGACCTGGCCGACCACCTGATGGCCGAACGCCCCCGACCGCCGGCCGCCACGACGGGCCTTCTGGTAGCGCTGCTAGGTCGCCTCGTCGAGTGCCTGGGCGAGACGCCGGAAGTTCCCGCGGCGCAGGCCGACGCCGCCGAGCGCATGCGCCGCTTCCTGCTGGCCCGCGTCGAGGACCGCCTGAGCGTCGATGAAGTGGCCCGCGCCGCTTGCCTGAGTCCGACGCGGGCCAAGCAAGTCTTCCGCGCCGCCTTCGGCTGCGGCATCATGGCTTACTTCAATCAGCTGAAAATCTGGCAGGCCAAGCGATTGCTGGGCGCGTCGTCGCTGACGGTCGATCAGATCAGCCGCAAGTTCGGCTTCTCCAGCCCGTCGTATTTCAGCCGTGTGTTCCAGCGCGTGACGGGCGAATCGCCGAGCGATTTTCGGGGATAGGGACGGTGTTCGGAAAGGTCTTAGGGTACTCTAAAGATAAGGGGACGACGCACCATCGATTATTAACGTAATGGAAGGAACGAGGATGATGAAGATCGAATTCCGCTGGACTTCGGATGGCGCCCAGGCGGCGGAGGGCGATGGGAATATCGTCCCGAATGGATGGGACTTCCATCAGTATTTAAAAGGGAAGACCATCATCGGCGACGGCGGCTTTGCTTACGGCGGGGTTTCTTTCGACCTGGAATTGTCGGACGGCCACAAGGTCTTCTTCGTGCAGAAGCCGGATGTCCTTCGCGTCGTTTTGGTGGGGGCTAATCCGACGGCCCACTGAGAAGTCATGGTTCCCCAACGCCGCCCTGAAGGAAAATGCTCGGCGAGCGTCG
>JBBSES010000756.1:0-1942 GCA_038239465.1 Gemmatales bacterium | reverse complement strand
TGGCCGCGCCGACGATCGCCAGGAGCGGATTGACGTGGCGGATCGCGCCGCGGAGCGACCACGGTTCCGTCTCCTCGTACCAGGCCTTCCAGTAAGCGAAGCAACACATGGACAGCCAGTAGACCGGGAAATACGGGTGCAGCGTCACGCCGGCGAGGACCGTGGCGTAGCCGAAGCACACCGCCCAGGGCCGGCGGCGTTGATCGGCGTTCAGGCTGTAATACAGGAGTACGCACACCGACGTGCCGACCAGGGGCATGTAGGGTCGGGCCTCTCCCACGTAAAAGGTCACGCACGATTGGCAGAACAGAGCGACGATCACGAATGCTTGCCAGAAGAAGGACAGGCGCCAGACGCGGAACAGTCCAAAGGCGCCGACCCACATCATGAATCCCGAAATCAGGCTCGGCAACCGCAGCCCGATGGCGCTGGCGCCGGTCAGCTTGAGGATCCAGTAGTCGAGCATCATGTAGGCGCCGGTTTGCCCGTGATTGACGCCGACCGTCGTGTCGCGCACGACCATCCAGGCGTCTCGCGTCTTGTCGAGGCCGCAGATGGCGTAATGCAAGAACTCGTCGCACCAGATGGGCCGGCCGATTGAGGCGCTCAACACCGTGAACCAGAGCGACAGCATCGCCAGCAACACGAAGGTGGTCCATCCCTGGGACGGCTCATTGAGCAGCTGTTTGCCGTGGGCGATCGTCCAGCGGGCCGTCGCGCGATAGGCGGATAGCATCGTCATCTCCCGTGGTCTTCGAGTGCCGCGCTCAAGCGGCGTCGCGGACGGCATTGCCCGTTTCGACGGCTGCTTGCTTCTCCCAGACCCCGAGGACCGACTTGCCGACTGCGAATCCCAGCAGGCGGTCGGTCCAGCGCGAGCAGGGCACGAGGCGCCGGTCCCAAAAATGAATCTGCCCGATGTTGGGCATGGAACTGTGCAACAACAGGCGATTGGCGAGCGAGGCGAACATGCCGACGCTATCGAGGTAGCGCAGCGATAGCTGGCGCAGGCTGGGCGGCGCGGCCCCGGCGAGGGACTTCTTGCTGTAACGACGAAAGTGGCCGATACGCTCGTCGAAGGGCGTGAAAAGCCAGTTGTGCGCGGGCGATAGGACGATGAGCTTGCCACCATCGGCGAGGCGATCCGCGGCGGCGATCATTTCGGCGCCGTCGTCCTCGATGTGTTCGAGTACGTCCATGTAGAGGATCGAGTCGAACTTCCGGTCGATGGCCAGATCGCCGACCGTGCCGACTTGCACCTCGCAGAAAGCGGGCAAGCGGCCCGTCGAACGCAGCCCCGCGATTTCGCCGGCGAGGTGAGCGTCGGGTTCCAGACAGACCCAGGACTCGTGCGCGCGGCGGCACAGGTGTTGCGTCGTCCCGCCCAGGCCGGCGCCGACTTCGAGCACGCGCGGCCCGAGATGCGGATCGACGAAGGACCGATAGTAGTCCTTCCAGTTGTGGGCTTCGCGGAACAGTTCCAGTTCCGAGCCGACGTAGGTCATTTCCATAATCGGGTACTCCCCCAGAGAGGCCTTCCTTCAATTCGCTTTTCGCAGCGGCGGCGTCGTGGACACGGCCGACGCCCCGCCTTGCAACACGTCCACGCCGAGGATGAAATAGGCATAGTCGCGCAGCGGCAAGAAGCCGCCGTTGTTGCGGCCGCTCAAGGTGAACATGGCCAACAGGAAGGCCATCGTGAGCGATTGCAGGATGGCGACGGAACAGAAACCCAGGGCGCTCGTGGTCCAACCGGGGATCGCCAGGTCGGTGCCGAACTTGACGGCGAGTACTCCCAGGGCGAAGGCGACGCTGCCCCCGGCAATGAGCGTGCTGGCGAGCAGCAGGCGCACGCCCACCACGTCGGCGAACACCGAAACGGCGCTCAGCCCGTGCATGATCAAAGACACCAGGTTCATCTTCGACGCGCCGGCCAGGCGGG
>JBBSES010000755.1:0-1958 GCA_038239465.1 Gemmatales bacterium | reverse complement strand
GGAGCGCGAGAATCGCTTCCCGCGCTCCCCTATCGGGTCGCGGCTTAACGAATTCCGCGAGAACCATCCCATGCACTGGCTCTTCGGCGCTCGCCGCCTCAAATCCCTGGGCATCCTCGGCATGAACCGGCGCAATGCCGCGTGCATCCTCGACCACAATCCGCGGGCGCGCTATCCGCTGGTGGACGACAAGCTGCGCATGCGCCACCTGTGCGCTCGCATCGGCGTGCCGTCGCCCGAAATCTATGGCGTCGTGGAAACGCCCAGCGCGCTGCGGAAATTGGTGGACCTGCTGGCGGGCCACGACGATTTCGTCGTCAAGCCGAGCCGCGGGTCGGCGGGGCGCGGCATCCTCGTCGTCACCGGCCGCGACGGCGACCGCTTCGTGCGTCATAACGGCGAACGGCTGCGCTTGGAGCAAATACGGCAACACATGTCCGATATCCTCTCGGGCATGTATTCGCTGGGTGGCCGGCCCGACCAGGCACTGCTGCAACAGCGCGTGCTGCTGCATCCGATGTTCGAGGCTATTTCGTACAAGGGCATTCCCGATTTGCGCGTGGTGCTGTACCGCGACGAGCCGGCGATGGCCATGCTGCGGCTGCCGACCAAAGAATCGAATGGCCGGGCCAACCTGCACCAGGGCGGCATCGGCACCGGCGTCGATCTCGACACCGGCCGTACTAATCATGCCGTGCAACGCAATCGCCTGGTCGAACGCCATCCCGATACCGGCGTGCCGCTCGTTGGCCTGCAAGTGCCGCACTGGCGGCAAGTCCTCGACATGTCGCGCAAGGTGGCGGCGGCGGTCGGCCTGGGCTACGTCGGCGTCGATATCATCGTCGATGCCCGGCAAGGGCCGATGCTGCTCGAAGCGAATGCCCGGCCGGGGCTGGCCATCCAGATCGCCAATGGCCGCGGGTTGTTGCCGCGCCTCGCGGAGATCGATGCCATGCTCGCGGCGCCTCAACCGGCCGAGACGACGGGCAGCGGCGTCCGGCTGCGAAAGAGCGCTTGAAACCGGCCGCGGCGCACGTGCTTCAAGTCGGCGACGATGATGAAGCTGACGATCACCAGCAAAAACCACGAACTGAGGATGGCCGGCGACACCACGTGCCAGCCGGCGCGCTGCCCCGGATAGACCCACGCGCCGAGATACGTCGATACGTTCTCCGCCACCCAGATGAAGAAGCCGATCAGCGCGAACGACAGCGTCAACGGCATCGTCCGCCGTTGACGCCAGGGGGTGAAGTGGACCTTGGTATTCCAGAAGACGACGAACACGGCGGCGATAAGCAGCCAGTGTAAATCGAACCAGAAATGATGCGCGAAGAAGTTGGCGTAGATGAGCGCCCCCAGCGGCACGCTCCAGCGATACGACGGATAATGCTCCAGTTCCAAACCCAGCAAGCGCCACGATTGACACATGTAGCTAGCCACCGCCGCGTACATGAAGCCGCTATAGAGCGGCACGGTGCCGACGCGGAACAGGCTGTCTTCCGGGTAGGCCCACGAAGCGACGGCCGGGTGCGTCTTGAACGATTCGAGGACAAATCCCAGGGCGTGAAAGGCACACAAGACGACGGCTTCTTCCTTGCTTTCGATGCGTGTCGCCAATAGCACGGCCTGGATGCCGAGCGCCGCCAGGACGAGAAAGTCGTACCGCGCCAGGCCGCCCAACGGCAGGTAACGCGACAGTAAGAGCAGGACGAAGAACGACCCGGCGAAGACGCAGGCCCGCGCTTGCTTGACGCCGAACAGCCAGAATTCCCACAAGAACGCGCGCATGCGGGGGCGCCTCCTCGGCTCGGATGGTGAGTTGATGGGGAGGAAGCCTACCATTTCTGGCGCGAACGATGCCAGGCCACAACGCTTCTCCGAAGTCATCACGAACTCGCGTTCGCCCGAGAGCATGAAAACGAGCGTTTGCTTGGCGAGCGGGGGGCGTTAGCCCCCCG
>JBBSES010000754.1:0-1958 GCA_038239465.1 Gemmatales bacterium | reverse complement strand
TGGTCGAGGGCGACGACCCGGCCACCCACGACGCGCGGCTGGCCCTGCACGTTGAGTCCGAGCTGCCGTTGCCAGCGGACCTTGCCGGTGGCCGCGTCCACGGCGGTGGCCAGGCACGCTTGCCGCGCCGGCGATTGCGTCCCGTTTCCCTACGGCACCGAGAACCTTAGCGCCCCAGTCGTTGAGGAAAGAGGTCCGCTGGGGATCAGCCGGAGGCACCTCGTCCGCATTCTCGTACCCAGAGAATCGGGTGAGCCGGATTCCTTCGAAATGCCCGAGGATGAACTGGACGCCGTCGCTCCGCCAGACAAGGCCGCGATTATTCAATACTTGAAGGAAGGCGGATTGGTGGAAATGCTCCGCTCCAATCTGTAGGGGGGGACCGGATCAACCCAAGGCATGGCTGACGTACACGCCGCGTGGCAAGATATCCCATACCTCTATCGCCGAACGAGGCATGATAGGTGGCGGTAGCGTGCCTTTTTTCGCGCTCCATGAGAGAACCGTGTTCGCTGGGAAGGAAGAGGCGGTCATGGGCTTTCTTGCGAGCTTTGGTTTGAATCGAACCGAGTGCCAGGAGGTTTTGGCGGCCGTTGGTACAACACCGTGACGAGCGGCCGAATCCCCATTCCTATCACGTTCGGTCTATCCTCGCATACCAAATGCGCCCTCGGCCGCCTTAGTGTGGATCCCGGTTCGGCATCGCATCTCCCGACAACGCAAGGGGGCCTGGTTGCGGCCGAGCGATGGTAATGGTATATTCACGACCCACTTTGGAGGATAGCCAATGTCGCTCGCTTTACCCTTGCCTCCCGAACTCGAAGCCCGACTCGCGGCCGAGGCCCTCCGCGTCGGCGTTCCTCCCGAACGTCTCGCCGCCGGCGTACTCGACGCCCACTTGCCGGCCGACCGTCGCGCCGCCGCCTTAGCACTGCTGGACGCCTGGCACGACGGGGCGGACGAAGCAGACCAGCGGGAAGTGGGGGAAGCGCTCGTTCGTGGACTGGACGCCGCGCGGCCGGGCCAACGGCCGCATTATCCCCCGGAACTTGAGGGGGTGACGTGGTGAGCCGCGCGGTGCTGCTCGACGCCGGTCCTCTGGGACTGGCGAGCAACCCCAAGCGCTCCGGGCCGGCCGACGCCTGCAATCGCTGGCTTCGCCGACTGGTCGCGGCGCGCGTGCGGGTAATCGTCCCCGAGGTCGCCGACTACGAGGTCCGCCGCGAGTTGCTTCGGGCGGGGAAGGCCCGACTCGACGGCTTGGCCTCCGTGCTGGAGTACCTGCCGCTGACGACGGCGGCGATGCGTCGAGCCGCCGAATTATGGGCCGAGGTGCGACGGGCGGGACAACCGACGGCTGGGGCGGAAGCGCTGGACGCCGACGCGATCCTGGCGGGACAGGCGTTGACGCTCGGGACCGCCGATGTGGTGGTTGCCACGACGAATCTGGGGCATTTGGGCCGGTTTGTGTCGGCGGCTTCGTGGAGCGATATCGAGTAATCCCATCACCTGCGCGCCCGCTCCTATTTGGTGTTCGCTCTATCGCCGCTCACGGCCCCTTATCGTCCTTCTTCTCCAGCTGTTCGCGCGACAAAAGCAACGCCGTCCCATCGGTCAACGGCGCGAATATCCGCTTGGCGCCAAAAGCCACCGGAGCGGCCGCCGGCGCCGCGCTCGCCTTCAGCAGATAGCCGGGACCGCGCGGCGTCCCCGTGCGCGCGTCCAGCGCCACGAAGCGGCCCGACAGGTCGGCGACCACGATGCTATCGCCCACTTCCTGCGGTTGGCCGACGATGCCGTCTCCCTTGGCGAGCGTCCAGCGCCATACGGGTTCGCTTTTCGCCGGGTCGAGCCAGACCAGTTCGCGGCGGTCGAGGACGACGCCGACCCGGTCGCCGCGCAGAAACGGGCCGGCCGTCCGCTTGCCACTGAGCGGCCAGCGACGTACTTCTTTGAGC
>JBBSES010000753.1:0-1960 GCA_038239465.1 Gemmatales bacterium | reverse complement strand
CTCGCCAAGCAGTTTTTCAGGGCATCGGACCATTTACTTCGCCGGGATCAGCCGCAAGTCGTAGCGGAAATCGTTGGCCCGGTATTCCGACTCGATTTGCAGCACGCCCAGCTTGCGAACGATGTCGAGGAAGTCGCGCACCTGCTCCTTGGCCTGCGCAGGCGGCAGGGCACTCTCGAGCATTGTCTGCGCGAAGAGTTGATCGTCGATGGCGTTCAGGAAGTCGGCGCCGCCCTTGCCGTAGACGCGCGTCAGCACCGCATGGCCGTTCTTCTTTCGATCGACCTTGGCCTGTTCCTGGATCACGTCCACCAGGTCGTGAGCCAGTTCGATGGTCGAGCAGGCGACCAGTTGATCGCCGACCGTGACGAACGCCGGGCTGAAATTGTAGATCACGTCGCCGGCCTTGGGCGGATCCTTGGGATCCTCGACGAAGCGATAGCCGACGACCTTCACGTCGCCGTGCTTCTCTTCGATCAGTTTCATCTTGACCTGCGTGCCGGCGAAGAAGGCGGCGCCACGGAGGATGGTTTCCATCGACTTGCCGAATTCCGGCTTGCGCGTGTCCACGACGAAGGCGAAAGCGGGGAAGCGTTGGCCGGGGATGGTCTTGTAGCCGCGCTTCTCTTGATGCACGGCCACGAAGCGCTGGTGCGGCCCCGCCTGCGTGATCAGTTCGTTGAACTTGTTGCCCGCGAGGAACAGGGCCGAACGCTTGTCGAAATCCTCCATACCCTTGACCGCCTTGTCGTTCATCAGCTTGGCGCGATCCTGCCAGAGCTTGGCGGCATCGAGGTAGTAGCTGGTGCTGTAGAGGACGCCCTTCGGCTCCAACAGCGGCAACGCCCCTTCGCCGGCGGGCGGGATGTGCAGGGCCATGCCCTCGTTCGAGCCGTCCTTGCCGCGGGGCATGCGCACGGTGGTCATCAACTCGTTGTCCTTGCGGACCAGGGCGGCGGCCAGGAAGGGCGCCCGGCCGGCCACGTCGAGCCAGCCGCCGAAAAGAACGGTGAGGTTGACGTCGTTGCGCGGCAGCACGAACACTTCCTTGGCCTGTGGGGCCTTCTGCACGGTTTCGAGATTGAGCCACAGCGAGGCCAGGCTATCGGCCGGCAGCAGCTTTCGAGCTTCGGCAACGGAAGCGACGTGTACCATGCTCTTCTTGTCGCCGTCGATGTGCAGATCGATGCCGCGATGCAACGCCTCCGCGCGGTTGCTGACGAGCAGCGCGCCGCCGACGATGGCGGCATGGAATTCGTCGCCGACGCGAATGGTTTCCTGCTCGCGGTGGCTGCCCTTCTCGGCCTTCACCTTCACGTCTTGCCGGGCCAATTCCTGCTCCATGATGCGCAGCCCTAGCTCGACGAACTTTTTAAGCGTCGCCTCGTCCTTGCTCTGCATGACGAGGAGAACCGGCGCCGGTTGTGGGCCGAGTTTGAAGCCGACGGCCACGCCGCCGCCGCCGAGTTTGTCCAGCGTCTCGGGCCAGGCGCTGCCCAGCTGCTGCTCGAAATAAGCGACCAGCTGGAAGAAGCGGCGCGAATTGGTGGCGTCGAGCGCTTCCTTGAAGCCATCGAGCTTGTAGAGTTGTTGCAATAGGTCGAGCGTGGTGTAGGCTTCGACCAGTCTACGCGGGCTATCGACCTGAATGACGACGTCGGCCTCGGCGGGGATCAACCGCAGCGGACTGGCCGGTGCTTCCGCCCGCGCCATTCCGGACATGAGGGCCGCGGCAAGCGCCGTACCGAGAATAGAGCGAGTCAAACGCATGGCCAAGGCCCCTAGGCACCGCCGCGGCGGCTGACGAGTTGGATCGTTGTACCCCTTGTTACTCGTCGGGGGTCGGCGCGGGTTTCAAAAAAATGGGAGGACGCTTGCTTGCAAGCGGTCTTCCTGGTTCCCAGGCTCCTGCCTGGGAATCCCTTCCCCGAGGCTCCGCCTCGTCGGTGCGTCCGGAGAT
>JBBSES010000752.1:0-2001 GCA_038239465.1 Gemmatales bacterium | reverse complement strand
ACCAGTCTTCTTTGGCGGAAGCTCTTTCCTATGGCGAGCAATCGATTCGGTCGAAGAAATGCGATCATGCGTGACGCTCCAGCGGTGGAAGGCGGGCGCGAACCGAGAAAGGCAGGCCCCCATTGTAAGCGGCATTGGCGCCGATGGGAGGTCTTTTCGCTGCAAACTGATCCAACCCAATGCCACCCAGAGCGCCGCCGCTGAGCGGCGGGTTCCTGATAGAATAAATGCGACCCGTCGCCCAGCGGCGGGCTTGGGTTTGAAGGGATGAATACGAGCGCCACGCATGGCCAAGCAAAAGAAAGTCCGCGTCGAGCTGCGCAAGAATCGCTCCAAGCCGCCGCGGCACAATCATTGGACGCGCGGCTTCCAGGCTCACGGCTACGCCGAGGAAGCGACCATCGGCGACGAGCGCGTGCGCACCAAGGGCGACCTGTCGCGCAAGCGCACCATCATCCAGGACGAAACGCCCAACGCTCCGGCCGTCAGCCCAGGCTCCGCCGAGATGCCCGCCGCGGACGCCAGCACTTGTCTGCCGGGCCGAGTGTTGCGCGTGCATGGCCTGCAAAGCGTGGTGGAAACGGAAGATGGCCGTCAGTTCCGGTGCGGCGTTCGTCGCGTCTTGCGCACCCTGGCCACCGACGAGCGCAACATCATCGCCACCGGCGACCGGGTCTGGTTCCTGCCCGCGGCCAACAGCGAAGGCGTCGTTGAGCGCATTGAGCCGCGCCACGGGTTGCTGACGCGCGCTTCGCGCGGCCGCGAACACGTCCTGGTCGCCAACGTCGATCAGGTCGTCATCGTCATGTCGCTGGTCGAGCCGGACTTGAAGCCGCACCTGATCGATCGGTACTTGGTCAGCGCCGAGCAGGGCCAGATCGTGCCGATCATCTGCCTGAACAAGGCCGACTTGATCGATGGGACGCCGTATCAACCGCTCGTCGGCATGTACAGCCAGCTCGGCATCCGCACGGCGCTGACCAGTGCCACGACCGGACTTGGCATGGCGCAACTGCGCCAGTGGTTGTCCGGCCGCCAGACAGTCTTCTCCGGCCAAAGTGGCGTCGGCAAATCGTCGCTGCTGAATGTCATCCAGCCCGAGCTGGGCTTGCGCGTCCGCGAGGTAAGCGAGAACAATCAGAAAGGCAAGCACACGACGACGACCGCCGAGTTGATTCGCCTGGACTTCGGCGGCTGGGTCGTCGATACGCCGGGCATCCGGCAGTTCCAGTTGTGGGACATCCTCCCCGCCGAGGTGGAGGGCTTCTTCCCGGAGTTTCGGCCCTTCGTGCCGCTCTGTGTGTATCCGGATTGCACCCATACGCACGAGGATCGTTGCGCCGTCAAACGCGCCGTCGAGCGCCGACAAATCAGCGCGAGCCGGTACACCAGCTACCTCGGCATGTTTACCGGCGCGGGGGAATGAATGGCCGCACTCTCAGGCTTCTCTAGGAGTATGTCATGAGGCGCTTGCTCGCTTTGCTAACGTTGCTGTGGTTCACCGTGCCGGCCGTCCCCGCCGACGACGAAGACGCCAAGCTCGCCACCTTTTTCAAGAGTTACCTCGACGAAGAGTTCCGCCACCGGCCCCTGGAAGCGACGCGCCTCGGCGATCATCGCTACGATGACCGGCTCGACGACCTCTCGCCCAAGGCCCGCGCCGCCGGCAAGGAACGTTTGCAAAAGACCCTGCGCGACCTGCCAAAGTCGGCCGATCATGCGAAGCTGTCGCGCGCGGCGCAGATCGACTTTGACATCCTCAAGCATCATCTGACGCGCGAGCTGTGGCTGGCGGACAACACGCGGCCGTTCGAGCAAGACCCGCGCACCTTTAACGAATACGCCAGCGACAGCGTCTACCTGATCCTCGCCCAATCGACGCTTCCGAAGGCAACCAACGTCAAGAACGCGGCCGCGCGCATGGCCTACATTCCCAAGGTGGTGGCCGCCGCCAGGGAAAGTCTCAAAGACCCGCCGCGCGTTTTGGTGGAGACGGCCATT
>JBBSES010000751.1:0-2006 GCA_038239465.1 Gemmatales bacterium | reverse complement strand
TGCGCGGCGACATGGCGCGTTTGACGCAGGTGGTCAGCAACCTCCTCAACAACGCGGCCAAGTTCACACCCGAACATGGGCACCTGAGTCTTACCGCGCGCCAAGAAGGAAACAACGTCGTCATTCGCGTCCACGACGACGGCGCCGGCATTTCCCGCGAAGCATTGCCCGCCATCTTCGACCTGTTCATGCAGGCCGACCAGACGCTCGACCGCTCGCAAGGCGGCCTGGGCATCGGCCTGACCCTCGTGAAGCGGCTCGTGGAAATGCACGACGGATCGGTCGAGGCCTCGAGCGCGGGGCTGGGAAAAGGCAGCGAATTCGTAGTTCGGCTACCCTTGTGGGCCGCTCCGGCCGAGGCGCCTGCCGATACGAACGCTCCGGGGCCAGGATCCACCGAACCGCGCCCCTTGCGCGTCCTGGTGGTGGACGACAACCGCGACGCCGCCGACTCGTTGGCCCTGTTGCTATCGCTGCAGGGATACCAATCGCAGGTGGCGTACGACGGGGAAAGCGCCTTGGAAACCGTCGTCGCCTATCGGCCTCACCTCATCTTCCTCGACATCGGTTTGCCGCGCATGAACGGCTACGAGGTCGGTCGTCGCATCCGAGGCATGACCGACTTCAAAGACGTCTTTCTCGTCGCTCTGACCGGCTACGGCAGCGAGGGCGACCGGCAGCGCTCCGCCGAAGCGGGGTTCAATGGGCACCTTGTCAAGCCGGTCGATATCACGGCTCTGCAAGCCTTGCTCGACGTTCAGGCGAATCGGTTAGCCGCGGCTAAACGCGGCTAAACGAGTACTTACGACGCCCCCACCACCAGCACGTCGAGCTTCGGCACCCGCTGTAGCACTCCCTCCAGCACCGATGGCCCGAGCCAGCGGTGATACCACGGCCGATGGGAACGGCCCATGACGATGTGCGTGATCTCGTACTCCTTCGTGAACGACGCGACGGCACTCACCACGTCGCTTCCTTTGAAAGTCATGGGCACGCCACCCAGCTGGAGGACGAGTGCTTGCGAGTTGGCGATTTGCCGTTGCGCCGCCGCCTCGATCCGCGCCGGGTCTTCGCCGGGGGTTTGCACGTAGACCGCGTACCAGGGCGCCCCGAGGCGGCTGGCCAAGCGGGAGCCTTTGCGGAGCAGGGCGTCGGTGTTGGGGCTGCGCGAACTCAGGCAGACCATGACGCGATAAGCCCCTCCCTTGGACTCGCCCTCGCGCTGCTCGCGGCGGCGGCGATCGAGAACGTGGGCCATCTCGGCGAGCGCCATTTCGCGCAGGCGATTCAGGTTTTCCGGCGTGAAGAAGTTGGCCAGCGCCGAGGGAATGCGCTCGGCCGGGTAAATCTTCCCGGCCTGCAAGCGTTCGCGCAGGTCTTCCGCCGACAAATCCACGTTGACGAGTTGATCAGCCATGCCCAGCACGTAGTCAGGAATGCGCTCCTTGACCTTGACGCCCGTCGCCTGCTCGACCAGGTCGTAGAGGCTTTCCAGGTGCTGGATATTCAGTGTGCTAATGACGTTGACACCGGCGCGCAGCAATTCCTCCACATCCTGATAGCGTTTGCCATTGCGGCTGCCGGGCGCATTGGTGTGGGCCAGTTCATCGACCAGGGCGATGGTCGGCTTTCGAGCGAGGATGGCGTCCACGTCCATTTCTTCGAGGACGACGCCGCGATATTCCATGTGCCGCCGCGGCAGCGCTTCGAGGTCGCCGACCTGGGCGGCCGTCTCGGCGCGGCCATGCGTCTCGATCACGCCGACGACTACCTCGACCCCTTGCTGCCGCAAGCGATTGCCTTCTTGCAGCATCTTGTACGTCTTGCCGACGCCGGCCGCGAAGCCGACATAGACCTTCAAACGGCCGCGTTGCTGCTGCCGGATGAGCGAGAGAAAGTGTTCGGGCGTGGGTCGGTCGCCGTTGGACATGATGCGGCCTTTCGTGACATGCAACGCGAGCGTCGAGCCGTAAGGCCGACGTGGTAGCGGTTCACACGTCGGCCTT
>JBBSES010000750.1:0-2019 GCA_038239465.1 Gemmatales bacterium | reverse complement strand
ATGTGTTTTGTTTTATATAAAACAAACCACAGGGCACACGTTAATGAAGAATAAGGGTTGTTGTCTGCTCCCCGGGGGGTGGGCGGGCGTTGGGGCCGCCCCCGCCGCGGCCCAGGAAAAACTGCCGCCCGGCGCCAAGCTCACCAAGATCGAGGCCCGGCCGGCGTCGATCTCCCTCAAGAACCCCTACGATTATTCTCAGCTGCTGCTCACCGGCACCCTGCAAACCGGCGAGCAAATCGACGTGACGCGCATGGCCACGGTCGAGAAGCCGGCCAATCTCGTCAACCTGTCGGCCAACGGTTTGGCCCGTCCCATCGCCGACGGCAAGGGCGAGTTGAAGTTCGCCCTCGACGGCCAGAGCGTCGCCGTGCCCGTAGAAATCACCGGGCAAAAGACCAAGGTCGAGGTCAGCTTCATCAAGGACGTGATGCCGGTCCTCTCGAAGATCGGCTGCAACGCGGGAACCTGCCACGGGGCCAAGGACGGCAAGAACGGCTTCAAGCTCTCCCTCCGCGGCTACGATCCCGAATACGACTATCGCGCCCTCACCGACGATCTCAGCGGCCGGCGCTTCAACCGCGCCGCTCCCGACAAGAGCCTGATGCTCCTGAAAACCTCCGGCGCCGTGCCCCACGTCGGCGGCCTGCTGTGCCAGCCCGGTGAGCCGAACTACGAGCTATTACGCAACTGGATCGCCGACGGCGTGCAACTCGACATGAAAGCGCCGCGCGTCACCAGTCTCGAGATTTTCCCGAAGAATCCGCTGGTGCCGCTCAAGGAGATGAAGCAGCAGATGGCGGTGTTCGCCACCTATAGCGACGGCAGCCGCCGCGACGTGACGGCCGAGGCGTTCGTCGAAACCAGCAACATGGAAGTGGCCACCGTTGATAAGACCAGCCTGGTGACGGCCGTGCGCCGTGGCGAGGCCGCCATGCTGGCCCGTTACGAAGGCGCCTACGCCGCCACCATGCTCGTCGTCATGGGCGACCGCAAGGGGTACGAGTGGAAGGAGACGCCGACGAACAACTTCATCGATGGCCTCGTCCACGACAAGCTCAAGAGCGTCAAGATTCTGCCCAGCGGCCTCTGCACCGACGCCGAGTTCGTCCGCCGCGTCCACCTCGATTTGACCGGCCTGCCCCCCGAACCGGAAACGCTCCGCGCCTTCCTGAACGACCCGCGGCCCAGCAAGGCCAAGCGCGACGAGTTGATCGACAAACTAATCGGCAGCATCGAGTTCATCGACCACTGGACGAACAAGTGGGCCGACCTGTTGCAAGTGAACCGCAAGTTCCTGGGCGACAAGGGAGCGGCCGAGTTCCGCGCCTGGATCCGCAAGGCGGTCGAGTCGAATATGCCCTACGACAAGTTCGCCCACGAAATCCTCACCGCGTCCGGCTCGAACGTGACCAATCCGCCCGCGTCGTACTACAAAGTGTTGCGCACGCCCGACGCCGCGATGGAAAACACGACGCACCTGTTCCTGGCCGTCCGCTTCAATTGCAACAAGTGCCACGACCATCCGTTCGAGCGCTGGACGCAGGACCAGTACTATCACATGGCCGCGTATTTCGCTCAGGTCGGCCGTGGCGAAGACCCCACCTACCGGGGCCAAAAGATCGGCGGCAGCGCCGTCGAAGGGGCGCTCCCCCTGGTGGAAGTCATCAGCGACTTAAAGGGCGGCGAGGTCAAGCACGACCGCACCGGCGCCGTGACGCCGCCCAAGTTTCCCTACGAGGTGGCCGGGGAGTTAGCCCCGGCCACCGCCCCGCGCCGCGAACAGCTGGCGAAGTGGATCACCTCCAAGGAAAACCCGCTCTTCGCCAAAAGCTACGTCAATCGCCTGTGGAGCTATCTCCTGGGCGCCGGCATCATTGAACCGATAGACGACATCCGCGCCGGCAACCCGGCGAGCAATCCGCAACTCCTCGACGCCTTGACCAAGGAATTCACGCAGCACGATTTCGACGTGCGCCACATGCTGCGGACCATCTGCCAATCGCGCACCTATCAATT
>JBBSES010000749.1:0-2019 GCA_038239465.1 Gemmatales bacterium | reverse complement strand
GTCTCGCCCAGCTTTTCGCTGGGCAGGACGCTATCGAGATATTCCGACACCGTGTTGGGGTCGAGCTTCGAGCCGGCGCCGCTGACCGGCGGCGCGCCCAGCTTGCGCCGGCGCGTGACCTGTTTGATGCGCTCGATCAATTCTTGCGCGACCTCGCTCTCGGCGACCTTTTGGCCGATCAGCTTGGCTTGCGCCGGTTCCAGCGTGTCGTCAAGATAGGCGAGCAGGGTTCGCAGGGTCAAACGCACGGGGATATCTCCTTGGCAAGACGAGCGCACGATCCGTTTCCAATAGATGGGGCGCCGACGGCGAGATTTCGTTCAAAAACTCGCGCGAAACGGTAACAATTGCGCTTGCCGCCCTTTCCCGAAACGGGTATGCCTCCGCGCCTGTCGTGGAGCCATTCTCGTACCGGAGCCGGCCATGCGACGTACCTTTTCGCTCGTCTTGCTCTGTCTTGCCCTGTTCGCGTATCCCGCCCGCGCGGACCTGCTGTTCAAGCAAGTCCGCGTCGATCGCGGCGAAACCAAGAGCGGCCCGGCTCTCGTCGAGCGTTACGCCTTCGTCAACGCCGGGCCGAACGCCATCGACGTACTCGACGCCAAGACCAGCTGCGGCTGCCTCAAGCCGCGCTTCTCCGCCAAGCACTACGAGCCGGGAGAAGAAGGCTGGATCGAGCTGGAAGTCAATACGCTCAGCCAGCCGGCCGGCCCGAACGCCTGGCGCGTCGATCTCACCTATCGAGACGGCGGCGAGGAGAAGCAGGGCGGCCTCGTCCTGTGCGCGTCGCTGGTCGCCGATATCCGCGTCGAACCGTCGGCGTTGAACATCTTCACCGACAAGCAGGCGACGCACGAAATCGTCGTCACCGACTTTCGGGCCAAGGCGTTCAACGTCACCGCCGTCGATGCCAGCGCTCCCTATCTCAAGCCCAAACTCACGGAACCGGCGCGCGACGCTCAGGGCCATAGCGTGCGCATCATTCAGCTGGAAGTGGCCGCCGATTGTCCCGAGGGGAAGCACGAAGCCGTCGTCGCTTTGCATACCGACGATCCGGCCTATCGAGAGTTGAAGGTGCCGGTGACGGTCGTGAAGCACGCGCGGCAACGCCTGTCGGTCTCGCCGGATCGGGTGGACTTTTCGGGTCCACCGTTCCCGTCGCGCATCGTTCTCCTGCGCGACGCCGACAACCAGGGCGTGGTCATCGACGGCGCCAAGAGCGATGACCCGGCCATCACATGCCGTTGGGCATCGGGGCCGGGGGCGATGGCCACGCTCAAGCTGCAAGTGGACCCGGAGCAGCTGCATGGCCGATCCCTTCAAACGACAGTTCATGTCCATGTCAAGGAACCCGTCGCCCACGACTTGAGCCTTCCCGTCGAAATCCGGTCGGCCGACGCCAAGCTGAAGCCGGACAATCGCTAAGGTCTTACGCCGCGCTCCGTTTCCCGTTGCCGAGCATCGGTTTCACGCCGCCGCCGGCCTTGATATCCGCCCGCGCCGGGGTATAGTTGTGGAGAGCGATGGGGCGAAGTGGGAACGAGTGGGAAGCCGGCCTTGCTGTTGACCGGCACCTATCCGCGGACCCTCGACGACAAGAAACGACTGGCCCTGCCGAAGCGGGTCCGCGATCTCCTGGGCGAGCCGACGCTGTTGTTCGTGACGCCGGGGCCGGACCAAAGTTTGTGGCTGTACACGCAGGTGGGCCTCGAAGCGTTGTCGGCGAAGCTCGATCAGACGCCGGCGACGGATGCCGAGGCCCGCGTTTTCCGCCGCCTCTACTTTGCCCAGACCGAGGCGGTCGATGTGGACAAGACGGGACGCATCCTGGTCCCCGAGCGCCTGGTGCAATTCGCCGCGCTAGGCCATGAAGTGGTGCTCATCGGCGTCCGCGACCACCTGGAACTGTGGGATGCGGTTCGCTGGCAAGAATACTTGACGGCCCACGCGCCGCGCTTCGACGCGGTGGCGGAAGGGGCGTTTCAGAAGTGAGTGGACGGTGGTTGGTGGACGGTGGAC
>JBBSES010000748.1:0-2026 GCA_038239465.1 Gemmatales bacterium | reverse complement strand
GATCAGGAACAAGGCCAGCGCTTGCGGGTCGAGTGTGCCCCGTACCGCGACCCAGCCGATGACGGGCGGCAACGCTCCCGGCACGGCGCCAACCAGGGTGTTCAGCGGCGTCTTGCGCTTCAATGGCGTGTAGACGAAAACGTAACTGGCGAACGTGAAGGCGGCCACGGCGGCCGCCAGCGGTTGACACAATGTCAGAAGCACCAGTCCCGCGACGGCCAGCGTCACTCCTAACACCAAAACCAATGCGGGTTGCAGTCGCCCGGCCGGCAGGGGCCGATTTTCGGTGCGCGTCATCAAGGCGTCAGTGTGCCGTTCCGAAAACTGGTTCAAGCAGCTGGCGCCGGCGGCGACTAATCCGGTGCCGAAGACGGCTTGCAACAGCACGATGGCGTCGAGCGTCAGCGGCGCGGCGAGGAAGGCTCCCGCGGCGACGGTGAAGAGGACCAACAGCGTGACGCGCGGCCGCAACAGGTCGAGGTAGTCGGCAACCCGGCCGGCCGAGATTTCCGGGGCGGCAGTGGGTAAAGCGGTGGCGATGACTTTCATGCGGCCCCCTCCAGGCGCGCGGCGGTCGCGGGACAACGGCCGGCCCAGGCGGTGCGCCGCTGGGCCTCCAGCGTTACCACCACGCTGGCGGCGAGTACGAACGAGCCGACCACGACATGCAGGCTGCGCGTCAGATCGCGCGAGAGCAGCCAGTGCGGTCCCGTCATGGGCGTCGGCCCCATGAACAGCTTGACGAGGAGGGCCTCCACCCCCAGCAACAATTGCACGCCGACCAGGATCGCAAGCAGCCGCGCGGCGCCGCGCGATCGCGCCCCGGCCAATGCTTCTTGATACACCGTCTTGACCAGCCAGGCGACGGCGGCGACCACAACGAAAGCGATCAGCAGGTGGCCGCGCAAAGCCAGCGACGAATTCTTGTGACGCAGCCAGGCGCCCAGCGCCAGCTGACAGAGGACCAATGCCGTCACCAGCAGCGACGCACGGCGAAACGGGGCGGTATCCTCTGGCGCATGGCGTACCTCATCTTCATCGGCCCAGCGCCGCGAGGTACACAAGGCGACGCTCACTAAAGTGGCGAAGACCATTTGGCCGAAGATGCCGTGAATCATGGCGAGGTCGGGGCCGAACAAGGCATTTAAGCGAACGCGAAAGCCGCCCAACAATCCCTGACAGATGACGCCGAGCAGCGCCGCTGTGCCGAGCCAGCATAGCCACCGGCGCGGCTCGCTCAGCCAAAGCCCCGCGACCAGCACGATGGCGCAAACGCCCACGGCGTACCCCGCGAGGCGATGGCCATGCTCGATGAGGTAACCCAGGCCGTACGGCTCCCAGGCTTCCACGAACAGGTGCCAGGGCACAGTCGGCCATTCGCGGTCAACCATGCCGACCTGCTTGGTCGTCACCTCGGCGCCCAGCAGCAGCAAGGGCAGCGTGACAAGGACCGTCAGGATCGCCCACCAGTGGAGCCAGCGCGGGCCGACATCGGCGGCGCGATCATGCATGTTTGGTGGCTTCCTGGGCGTGAACGGGTTGCGGGACCGCCACCGGTTCGTCGGTCGGCACCTGCTTTTGGCCGGGCGGCAGCGTCTGCGGCCAGAAGTCGGCTTCGACGTCGGGGGCGGAGTATTCGTAGGGGCCGCGATAGACGGTCGGCAACTCCTCGAAGTTGCCGTGCGGCGGCGGCGACGGCGCGGCCCATTCCAGCGAGTTGCTGTTCCACGGGTTGCGGCCCGCCTTCTTGCCCCAAAACAGGCTATAGGCGAAGTTCGCCAGGAAGATGAACTGCGAGAAGCCGAGGACGAACGCGCAGATCGTCATGAATTCGTTGATCGGCATCAACGGCTTTAAATAGGCATATTGCGTGGGATCGGAGATGCGGCGCATATGGCCGGCGACGCCGAGAATGTGCATCGGATAGAAGACGCCGTTGGCGAAGATGAACGTCAGGGCGAAGTGGACCTTGCCGAGCGGTTCGTTCATGAGCCGGCCAAACATCTTCGGGAACCAATAATAGATG
>JBBSES010000747.1:0-2032 GCA_038239465.1 Gemmatales bacterium | reverse complement strand
GAGAGACAGGACACGACCGACGGCGTCGTCCGTGGCGGTCAGCGCCGCGACGGTGTGGATCTCATCGCACACGTCGGCGAGGTCGCCCGCGGCGTTGCCGATCACCAAGGCGGTGACCCGAGCCGAGACGGACTGCTTCCAGGCCCGGAAGCGATGCTGGAATTCCTCCGGGATCCGCAGCCGCGCGTCGGTAACGAAAATCACGTCGGTGCGGCCAGCCGGCGCGCCCAGCCGCCGGTAGATGTCCGGCATTTCGCTGATGGGTAGATCCAGGCTCGAACCACCACCGATGAAGGCCAGCAGCCAGTCGAGGAGTTGGGCTTCGTCCCAGCGACTCGGCGGCAACGTCAGCAGTCGCTCGCCGGTGTCGCCGCTGAACGCGCAGAGCCCACACCAGCGGCGTTGCCGGCGCGCGACCCAGGCAAGGGCCAAGGCCAACGCCTTGGCCGTCTCAATCTTCTCGCCACCCATCGAGCCCGACTCATCCAAGACGATATACCCTACGCGGCCAGAAGTGAGACGTCGTCGAATTGCTGGAAACGAAGAGTCATGAGGGTTTTGAGTCGCTCGGCATGGGCGGTGGGGATCTCGTTCAAGGTCTTCTCGATCGCCGCGCGGAACGCGGCGAAGTTCGCGTGATATTTTCCGTAAACGCTCTGGCGTTTGGCGAAGCCCCAGAGCCGTTCGATCAGGTTCAGGTTGGGCGAGTAGGGCGGGAGGAACAACAAGCGAATGTCCAACTCGACCGCCAACGCTTGCACGACCTTGTTCCGTTGATACCGGGCGTTGTCCAGGACGAGCGTGATGGAGCCGACGAGGCGCTGCGCGGCGATCGTGCGGAGCAGTGCGCACATGGTGTCGGTGTTGACCACGGTCGTATTGGTGACGGCGAGCAATTGACGGGTGACGGCGTTCCAGGCGCCCAGCACATTGAAGCGCTGGCGGCCGGCGGCGGCCCGGACGAACACGCGGGCGCGGGACCACAGGCAACACAGGAAGGTGCCGAAGACGAAATGGGCGGCATCGACGAAGAAGACGTGGCCCGTGCCCGCGACGGCCGCGTCCAGGACCGGCTGGAGTTGCGTGGTGAGGAAGTCGGCTTGTGTCGCCACGTGCTCGGTCAGCGACTTTTTGGGGGCACGGGCACCGCCCGGGTGCGTTGCCAGGTGAAGCCCAGACCGGCCAGGAAGGTGCGCGTTTGGGTCAAGCCGCGACGCCAACCGGTGAGCGCCGCGATGCGGTCGCGGGCCTCGGCGGTGGTACGGACGGGTGTCGCGGTGAGATCGTTCCGAATGACCTCGGCGAACGGGGTGAGCGCGCTCACGGGTCCGGTGACGCCCCACGAGCGCAAGCCGTCGAGACCGCCGGCGCGGTAGGCGGCCAAATAGCGCTGCACGGTGGCTCGTCCCCGCCCGGCGACCGCGGCGGTCTGCGCGCGCGAAATCCCGCAGTGCGTCGACCACAAGACGAGCATCTTGCGCCGGACGACGAAATCGGGGTGCGCATCCCGCTCAGCGGCGACGATCGCTTGTTCCGCTGCAGACAAAACGAGAGCGGCTCGTACCATCCGTGGCACTCCAGGAAGAAGGGAGACGTCATCGGCGGGAAAGCATACCAACTCCCCGCCCCAATGGGAATGTCTCATTCAACACCGGGCCGAGTATATCGGGCCAGCGACGGCGGCCGCGCGCGCCGCGGCGCGCAACGTCGGCGTTACCGACAACGTCGTCGGGAACGGGCGACCGCCGCCGAACCCGAGCGGCGCGAGGGCCAGCGCCCAGCCTGGGAACAAGAATTTTTGGGCCTGCGGATGTGCGCCCGTCCCGGCTGCTACGTGTTGTTCGGCATCGACACGGAACACGCGGTGCGGCGTTTTTGTAGCTTGGCCTGCCGCTTGGCGTTACGGCGTGTACTCGACCGCGAGGAACGCTACCGGCAACGTCGCCGACGCTGGCGGCGGCAGCGCCTGAACCTCGACCGGTTCCCACCCGACACTTCGTAAGGCATGTCTTTGCCCATTTTTTTCATCACG
>JBBSES010000746.1:0-2033 GCA_038239465.1 Gemmatales bacterium | reverse complement strand
CCTCGTCGGACAGCGAGCGGCCGGCCTCGGCGAAGATGCGTTCGAGTACGACGGGGAGCGTCAGGATGGTCGGCCCCATGTCGAAGCGAAAGCCGCCCGCTTCGAGGACGGCCGCCTTGCCGCCGAGCCAGGCGCTCTTTTCCAGGAGCGTGACGCGATAGCCGCGTGCCGCCAGGACGCACGCGGCGGCCAGACCGCCTAAGCCGCCGCCGACGATGCCGATGGTATTGGATGCTGATCCGTGCATGAATGAGTGCCTCGGGAAACGCTTCTACGAAGCGTCGCTACCAATTACGCGACCTCCGCCAGCGACGGCTCGACCCAGCCGATCGGCAGGTTCAAGTCTTCGAGCAAGAGCCGCGAGGTGATCCGGGCCGATTCGTAAATCACCGGCAAACCGCTGCCGGGATGAGTGCCGCCGCCGACGAGATAGACGCCATCGAGATCCTCGAAGCGATTGCGCGGCCGCAAGTGCAGCATCTGCCGGAAACTGTGCGCCAGGCTGAATGTGGCCCCGCGATAAATCTGGTAGCCGTGCTCCCACTCGGCGGGGGTCACCACACGCTCGTAGCGGATGCGGCGCTCCACGTCGTTTATACCGATCTTGCGGAGTTGCCGCAGGGCCAGCGCCCGAAAGCGGTCGCGCTCGCGCGCCCAATCGACGTTCGCGTGCTGGTGCGTGACCGGCAGAAGAACGTAGAGGGTACTCTGTCCCGGCGGCGCCATGCTCGGATCGGTGACGCAGGCGTTTTGCACGTAGAACGAGGGGTCGTCCGAAAGAACGTGATCGCGTTCGATTTCGTGAAGGTTGCGCGCGTAATCCTTGGCGATGTAGATGGTGTGGTGCGCTACGTCGTCATAACGGCCATCGATCCCGAGATACATCATGAACGTGGAACACGAATAGCTCTTGGTGGCCAGGCGGCGGTCGGTCCAGCGGCGCCGCAGCTGGTCGGGCACCAGGCGCGTCATGGCTCGGGCGAAGTCGGCGTTGATGACCACGGCGTCGGCGCGGTACGTGTCCGCGTCGGTGCGGATGCCGACGGCGCGGCGCCCCTCGAACAGCACTTGCTCGACCTCTTCGCCGAGACGTATCTGCACGCCGAGTTCGCGGGCCACGCGGGCCATCGCCGTGCTGACGGCGCCGCAACCGCCGATGGGATGGTGGACGCCGTGTTCGTATTCGAGGAACGAGAGGATCGAGAACAGGCTCGGACAGTTGTAGGGCGACATGCCCAGGTATTTCGACTGGAACGAAAAGGCGAGGCGCACGCGCGGGTCGGTGAAGTAATCTTGCAATTCGCGGTCGAGCGAGCGCCAGGGTCGCAAAATCGGTAGCAGGCGCATCATGCTCCAGCGGCACACGTCGCGCCAGCTATTGAAGGGGCTTTCCAGACAGGGCGTGAATTCCGCCAGCTTGGTGCGATTGTCCGACAGGAATCGGCGCAGAGAGGCGGCGTCGCTGGGGCACAGCGCGGCGATTTCGTGTTCCATGCGCTCGACGTTCGGCGTGGCCTGGATTTCGCCGCCAGAGCCATAGACGAGGCGATATTGCGGGTCGAGGCGGACCATCGCCACTTCTTTATGCAGGTCGCGGCCGACGGCGGCGAAGATGCGTTCCAAAGCCAGCGGATAGAGGAAGAAGGTCGGGCCGAGGTCGAAGCGGAAGCCGTCGCCGCCGTGGGTGGATGTGCGGCCGCCCACGGTGGGGAGGCGTTCGAGGATTGTCACCTCGGCACCGGCGCGGGCAAGAAGCAACGCGCTGGCCAGTCCACCGGGACCGGCGCCGACAATGAGTACTCGCTTGGTCATGGACGATCCTTCCCCTTACCGACGGAACACTTAGGGGCCAACGACGGCTGCACTATTGGTAGTCTCCGCGGAGGAAGAGTCAAATACGCCCCGGTGAGCGACGCTGCTTTGTAAATAGCCCGGCGAGCGGGGGGCGTTAGCCCCAATACCGTTTAACGAAGGACGATGTTCACTTGTTTGTACATTGAAAAATCGCCTGAAAAATACTGTACATCGTACTG
>JBBSES010000745.1:0-2037 GCA_038239465.1 Gemmatales bacterium | reverse complement strand
CGTCGGTGGTTTTGAGCGTGTGTTTGAACTGGGACGAATTTTCCGCAATGAAGGCGTTTCAACTCGGCATAATCCTGAATTTACTTCCATCGAAGTTTATCAGGCGTATGGCGACTACCGCACGATGATGGACCTCACCGAGGGCCTTATCGTCGCCTGCGTCGATGCCCTGGGTAGCGGCCGGCAATTGCCCTACGACGACGTGACGGTCAATTTCGAGCCGCCCTGGCAACGCCTCTCTTATGGCGAGGCGTTTCGCACGCATGTCGGCGCCGCGATGGACGACGCCGACGCCGTCCGCGCCGCCGCCGAGCAGGCGGGCATCCCCACGGCCAATAAGCATCCCGACGTGCTCATCCATCTGCTCTTCGAGGCGAAGGTCGAAAGTCAGCTCGAAGGCCCGGTCTTCGTCTACGACTATCCGGCGGCGCTGTGCCCGCTGACCAAACGCAAGCGCGGCAACCCCGCCATCGCCGAGCGCTTCGAGCTGTACGTCCATCGCATGGAATTGGCCAACGCCTACACGGAACTCAACGACCCGGTAACGCAAGAGGCGACGTTTCGCCAGCAATTGGCCGGCCTGCCGGAAGAGGACTCGATGGCCAAGATGGACGAGGACTTCATCCGCGCCCTGCGCCACGGTATGCCGCCGGCCGGCGGTCTCGGCATCGGCATCGACCGACTCGTGATGCTCTTGACCAACACCACGACGATCCGCGACGTGATCTTGTTTCCGCTCTTGCGCCCCGAACCACCGAGGTGATTCTTGTACAAGCTGCTCCTCTGTTGGCGCTATCTGCTCACCCGATACCTGGCGCTGGCCTGCGTTATCAGCGTCATGCTGGGGGTGGCCACGCTGATCGTCGTCAACAGCGTCATGGGCGGCTTTAGCACCAAGCTGAAGGAACGCTTGCACGGCCTGCTCTCCGACGTGTTGATCGAATCGACCAGCTTCGACGGCTTCGCCGATCCCGAAGACAAGATGCGCCGCATCCGCGAGTCTTCGATCGGCCATCACATCGAGGCGATGACGCCGACCGTCGAAATCTTCGCCATCATGCAATTCAGCATCTGGGACGGCCGGCAAGAAGAAAAGATCACGCGGCCGGTCAAGGTCATCGGCGTCGATCCGGCCGGCCGTGCCCGCGTGGGCGGTTTCGCCGAACACCTGCTGAATCAAAAGGACAATCCGGCGCCGACCTTCGAGCCATCGGCCGAGGCGATGTGGCGCTATCACCTGCAGCACCCGGCCATACCGGCGGCGCCGCCCGAGCCGTCCTTGCCCGGCGAGCCGCCGCCGCCCGACGCGCCGCCGTGTTCGCCCAAGGCGCCGCGCGGCATCATCGTCGGCAATGCCATCGCCAGCTTCCGTGATCGCGCCGTCAAACCGGGCGAACCGGCCAAGGACATCTATCTGCTCCGCCCCGGCGACGCCGTCAAGGTGATGACCGTCAGCGCTCAGAAGATGGCGCCGGTCTACGATCACTTCGTCGTCTGCGATTACTTCAAATCGGAGATGAGCGAATACGACTCCAACTACGTGTTCGTGCCCCTCGACTATTTGCAACATTTGCGCACGATGGAAAACCGCGTCACCAGCATTCAGATCAAGCTCAAGGATTACGCGGCCGCCCCCGAAGTGGTGCATGTTCTGCAACAACTGTTCGCGTCGAATCGCTACCAGATCGAGACGTGGGAAGACAAGCAGGGGCCGCTGCTGGCCGCCATCCGCGTCGAAAAGGGCATTCTCAACGTATTGCTCTTCATGATCGTCGGCGTGGCCGGCTTCGGCATCCTGGCCATCTTCTCCATGATCGTCGTCGAGAAGACGCGCGATATTGGCATCCTCAAATCGCTCGGCGCATCCAACGGCGGCGTGCTGTCGATCTTCCTCGGCTACGGCCTCTTGCTCGGCCTGGTCGGTGCCGGCCTCGGCACCGCGCTCGGCGTCGCCATCACGATATACCTCAACGATATCGAAAAGTTTCTCGCGCACGTCACCGGGCAAGAGATATTCCCCAAGACGGTGTATTACTT
>JBBSES010000744.1:0-2040 GCA_038239465.1 Gemmatales bacterium | reverse complement strand
CTCGACATCAACATCAGCTTGTGCATTTCTTTGAGCTTCCAGCCGCGCGCCGTGAATTCGCTGGCCAACCAGTCGAGTAATTCGGGATGCGTCGGCGGCGTGCCCTTGTAGCCGAAGTCGCTGGAGGAGCGCACGATGCCCCGGCCAAAGTGGTGCTGCCAGACGCGATTGATCATCACGCGCGCCGTCAGCGGATGCTGCGGATTCGCCAGCCAGTCCGCGAGCACGCGGCGCCGGCCGGTGGTCTTGACTTTCGCGGCCGGTTTGGGCAACGCCGGCGCCGCGCCGCCCAGCACTTGCGGAAAGCCTGGTTCGACCTTTTCTCCCCGGTTGTGCGGATTGCCGCGCGCGAAGACGAACGTTTCGCGCGGCGTCGGCCCCTGCTCCATCACGCACATGGCCTGTGCCAGCGCGCCGGGCTTGGTTTTTTCCAGGTTGTCGCGCTCCTTGCGTAAGGCGACGTAGCGCTGGAAGGTCTCGTTGCCGAGCAAGGCGGGCACGTTCTTCTTGAGGATGCTCAGGCGATTCTGCTCGTGCTTGAAGTCGTCGCGCTCGCCGCCGGCCAGCTTGGGCTGCACGTCGTCCTCGATGGCCTTCATCTGATCGGTTAGGACCGCGACCTTCTTTTGATGGGCATCGACTTGCTCTTTCTGGAGGCGTTGCTCCTCGTCGCTGGCGATACTCCGCTGCGATTCCAGCGGATGAAACCGGCGAATGCCGTGCATGAAGCCGAGCAAGCGGTAGTAGTCTTTCTGCGGAAACGGATCGATCTTGTGATCGTGGCAGCGGGCGCAGCCGACGGTCAGGCCGAGGAACACTTGCCCCGTGGTGCCGACCACGTCGTCGAGTTCGTCGTAATAGGCCTGCGTGCCGTCGGCCGGTTCGTCGTCCCATTGGCCGAGGCGATAGTAGCCGGTGGCGATGATGGTTTCGTTAGTCACCGTATCCAGTTCGTCGCCGGCCAGTTGCTCGCGGATGAATTGGTCGTAAGGCTTGTCGTCGTTGAGCGCGTTGATGACGTAATCGCGGTAGCGCCAGATATTGGGTTTCGGGCCATCGCGCTCGAAACTGTTCGTCTCGGCATAGCGCACCAGGTCGAGCCAGTGCCGTGCCCAGCGCTCGCCATAAGCAGGGGAAGCGAGCAGACGATCCACGACTTTCTCGTAAGCGTCCGCGGACTTGTCGGCCAGGAAAGCATCCACCTCGGCGGCGGTCGGCGGCAGCCCCGTGAGGTCGTAGGTGACGCGCCGGAGAAGAACACCCTTGTCGGCGGGAGCGGACGGCGGCAAACCAGCGGCTCGGAGTTTGTCGAGGACGAAAGCGTCAATGGGGTTGCTCACCCACTCCGCGCATTTGAAATTCGGCACCGCGGGACGGACGACCGGCTTAAACGACCAGAAGTTCTTGGCCCGGTCATCGACGGGCGGCGGGCCATGCCGCTTGGCGACGGCGCCGTCGGCCGACCAGGGGGCGCCTTCCTTAACCCAGCGCGAAAGCATGTCGATCTGCGCTTGCGGCAGCTTGCCCTTGGGAGGCATCGGCTTCGTCGCCGAGTTGAGCCGCTTGAGCAGCAGGCTCTTGTCCGGCTTGTCGGTCGAGATGGCCGGGCCGGTGTCGCCGCCTTTGAGCAGGTCGTCTCGACTGGTCATGCGCAATTCGCCGCGGACTTTCTTTTCATCCGAACCGTGGCAGGAGAAGCACTGGGCTTGCAGGATCGGCAGCACGTCCTTCTCGAAGAACTTTGCCTGCTCCGCCGTTGGCTCCGCGGTTTTTACGTGAGGAAGAAGCGCAACGAGCGACACTAGGAGGACAGCCCCGGCAAAAACGCGATGGGATGGGAAGGTCATGGGGAAGGACTCCTCGACCGGCAGGAGGCGGGTAGGGCGGGACCATAGTTAACAATGTTAACTAAGCAGGTTCGTGGAGCGATGTCAACGAGATTATCAACGAAACTGGCGAGCGGAGTGGGCGGGGGGCGGGGCCGGGGGTGCGTGTGAGCTGGGGCGTGGGGGCTCCCGCCCGCCCCCCCCCGGCGCGGCG
>JBBSES010000743.1:0-2044 GCA_038239465.1 Gemmatales bacterium | reverse complement strand
GTGGGGGGGGCTTAAGCCCCCGGTGGTTCTGGGTATGAAAGCCAGGGGGGGATTACGCCCCCCGCTCGCCAATGTGTTGGGGATTCATGTAGTTGGAGCAAACCATGTCCGCACCGGCGCCGTTCGACAAGGACGAATTGAAGCAAGCGATGAAGGCGTTCCGCAAGCGCTTGAAGCTGACGCGCCTCGACGACGAATCGAACATCGCGGGCGGGCCGATGAGCAGCGGCCGCGGTTCGGGCATCGTCGCCATCTCGCCGCCGAACCAGTATCCGCCGGAAATCTGGGACGAACTGGTTCGCCAGGGGAAGCTGCGCGCCAGCGGGCGAGGAATGTTCGAGTTGGTGGAGCCGTGATGGAGCATCTGGTTAACGACGCTTCGCTTGCAGTCTCTCCGCCGGCTTGAGGAAATCCCACTCGTCGCGTTCCGCTTTCTCGGGCGGCTTCACCGGCCGCGGCGTCGGCGCCACCTCCTCGGGGATCGGCGCCGTCTGCACCGGGGCCAACTCCGGCTGCACGTCCAACGCCTTCACCGGCACGCGCGCCGCCACCGTCGTCAACTCCTGCGTCATCATCGCCAAAGTGGTCGTACTCGTCGGCGAACCGTAGTGGCAGGCGTCCGGCACATCCACGTGTTCGGCGCCGTCGATGGGACTGCTCGCCAAACGCTGGATGCCGCTGGAACTGACGTTGACGAGTTGCAGCACGTTGGCCGGACGGCTCGATGCGCGCTCGAGCGTGCAGCCGCCGAGGTAGACGAGCAAATCGATCGTTATGTCCTTGGCGGCGACGCCATCGGCCACCGAGCGCGCGGCGTTGGCCCCCACGTCGAAGCCGACGAGGACGAAGCGCGCCTCGGGATCCTCCTTATGCAGACGGCGGATCTCACTCTCGAAATACCACGAATGATAGCACTGGCCGTAGTACGTCTTGGGGAAGCCGAGACAGCGCACGTAGTCGTGGACGCCGCTCAAGTTGGCGAAGCCGAGCGGATCGAGGCCGTTGAGGAAGAAGACGTACACCTGCTTGCGGCACGACGCCGGCACTTCGCCGCATTGCTCCGCCACCGGCTTGGCCGGCTTCTCGACCGGGTGCGCGCAGTGCAGGCAGCCGCCGGCGCCTCCGAGACCGATGGCGATCAGCAGGCTGCTCAACAGACGCACGGGACTACGGCGTGCTCGCATGGCATTCCTGCCCTTGGTCGAAGTGTGGCCCACGGAACGATCCGCGCGATCGGCGGCACTCCTCTTTTCGGCGCCCGCGGCACCCCGCGTCCACGCCTTGCCGCGTTCGCCCTGTCGTCAACCGTGGCGCCCGCGAAGCCTTTTCCGGTCGTGCCGGATAAAATGGGGACAAAGGGAGATCGTCATGCCGTTGGTGCCAAACCGCTTTCTGTTTCGCGTCGCCTATCCGTGCCGTTACGTCGCCGGCATCCCGCGCGAGGACGACGACGACTTGCTCGGCTTATCCGAGGAGTGCCGCGTCCCCAGCTTCGCCGCCCTGGACGACGCGCGCGACTTCGCCGACCTGCGCCTGGCGTGGAATGAGTCGGGCCTGGGGATTCGCGTCGAGGTGCGCGGCAAGGACCAGCCGCCGCGCGGCGATAGCGCCCAGCCGCGCGGCTCGGATGGTTTGTCGCTGTGGATCGATACGCGCGACGCCCGCGCCGGCCACCGCGCGAGTCGGACGTGCCATCAGTTCCACTTCCTGCCGGCCGGCGGCGGCCCCGACCGCGACGAGCCGGCCTTCGCGCAGACGAAGATCAACCGCGCCTTGCAAGACGCGCCCATCGCCGAGGCGAGCGCCGTGCCCTTGGCGTGCGCGCATACGAAAGGCGGCTACGTCCTGGAAGCGTTCCTGACGGCGGCGGTATTGACCGGCTTCGACCCGGAGCAGCATCCGCGCATGGGGTTCTATTACGCGATCCACGACGCCGAATTGGGCGAGCAGGTGTTGAGCGTCGGCGCGGAGTTTCCCTACGCGGAAGATCCGAGCCTGTGGGGAGTGTTGGAATTGGTGAAGTGAATGTTTAGCGTCGCTTCGC
>JBBSES010000742.1:0-2045 GCA_038239465.1 Gemmatales bacterium | reverse complement strand
TGGCATCGTTCACCGATCCGGCCGGCAACGTCGTCAACGTCACCTCGCGCGACGCCAACGGCAAAGCGACCGAGATACAGACCTCTCAGACCGTCAACGGCACAACCACGACCGAATCGTTTCTCTATTCGTATATCGCGTCGGGGGTCAACGCCGGCCTCATGCAAAACGTTACCCTGCGCCGCCAGGTCAACGGCGGCGCCTGGGGCACCGTTCGGGAGGTCGATTACGCCTATTACGTCGATGCCGACGCCTATGGCGGCAACGGCGACTTGAAGACGGCCATCATCAAGCACGGCGCCGGCACGCCCCTCGATACGATGTACTATCGTTATTACGAAGGTGAGGCGGGCGGCGCTCCCCATGCCTTGAAATATGCCTTCGGCGCCGCCTCTTACGCGCGTCTCGTAACGGCCGTCGGCAACCCGCTTACGGCCACGGATACTCAGGTTGCCCCTTACGCCGACACCGCTTTGCAGTACGACGATCAGAGCCGCGTCAGTCAAATCGTCGTGCAAGGAGCCGGCTGTTCTAGCTGCTCGGGCGGCCAGGGAACCTATACGTATACCTACACGCCCAGCGGCCTGGCTCCCGGCTATAATACCTGGGCGGTGTTGACGACCGAGACGCTGCCCGACGGCAATCAAAACCTGACGTATACCAACGCCTACGGCGAAGTCATGTTAAAGGCGTTCAAGGACACGGCCAGCGGCAGCCAATGGCCGATATTCAACCAGTACGACGCCCAAGGGCGCGTGATCGTATCGGCCAACACCTCCGCCATCACCGGCTACGACGACAGCAAGGGCGATTTGCTCAATAACGTCGCCGGCAACTATCAATATCTCTCCGACACGGCCGGGTTGCTGGTACGCACCGATTATTATACCACCACCACCGCGAACGAGACGACGGCGGGCGGCGTCGTCGGCTACGTGCAACAAGTGAGCCTGTTGCACGGCGAATTGGGCACCCCCGTCAAGCAGATGACGGAACAGTATTTCGCCCACACGGCGGGCGGCATTACCGTCAACCCCTTGGCGATCAATACCGTCTATCGCAATACCGATGGCACCGGCGCCGAGACGACGAATTTTACTTATACCTGGTTTGCCGGCAGCACCGAAATGCAGTCGATGACGACGACGTTGCCCGCCGTCTCGGCGGCGCAGAACGGTCCCGGCACGGCCGACGTCTCATCGACCTACTTCGATATCTATGGCCGCGCGGTTTACTCGAAAGACGCCGATGGTTATATCCAAAAATTCACCTATGATGTCGCCACCGGCGCGTTGACGCAGGCCATCGCCGATGTCCAAACGACGATCACGACCGACGAGCCGACGGGGTGGGTGACGCCCGCGGGCGGCGGCTTGCACTTGATCACCACCTACGAAGTCGATTATCTTGGACGAGTGACGAAGGAGACCAGGCCGGGCGGCAACGTCACCTATATGACGTACAACGACCCCAACCACGAGACGCGCGTTTACCAGGGCTGGGCCGGCACGGGTCCGACCGGGCCGACGTATTTGTACCGCGAGGATCGGCCCGGCAGCTATAGCGAAACGCTCACCATGTCGGCGGCGGCGCACGTCGTCGGCGGTCGGCCCGTGGGCGACGAAGCGATCAGCAATCTCGAAACGCTGACGCGCACCCACGTCAGCGCCGGCGGCCAGGTCGATACCGTTGACGCCTATTACAACTTGACGGGCCTCTCCTATTCGACCAACCTGAGTCTTGGGGTCGAGAATACCAACTTCTATCGTACTCGCCTGGGCTACGATAAGAGCGGCCGCGAGAACCGCGTGCAGACGCCCAACGGCACCATCTATCGTACTGAGTACGACGGCCTGGACCGCGTCGTCGGCGAGTGGGTCGGCACCAACGATACTCCCGCGTCGGGATTTTGGTCGCCGAGCAACAACACGGCGCCGTCCAACATGGTGCAGACGGCGCAGTACATCTACGACAACAACGGCGTTGGCGATGGCAATCTCACGCAAAGCGTGATGATACCGCATAACGGCGAGGCCAACCGCGTC
>JBBSES010000741.1:0-2047 GCA_038239465.1 Gemmatales bacterium | reverse complement strand
TGGTGTTGCCCTCCTCGTCCGCGGGCCGTTTGGCCGCCAGCGTCACGTTCTGGGCGTCGTAGCGCTGCAGCGGCGGACTGGTGGCCGTGCGGCTGGGGTCGCCTTGGTACCCCTGGCGTAACTGCTTGGCGTTGCCCAGCACGTCGAGCGACCAACTCATGGCGCGGAGGAAGGTGCCCGCTTGGATGTCGTTGTAGCGGCTGCTCGATCCGCTGCGGATCAAGAACCCACGATAGAAGGCGGTCAGCCGGTTCAAGCGATCGTAGGCCAGTCCGCCGCGCGTGTTGGGCGTGGTGGCTCCCGCGCCGCCTTCCTGGAACAACTCGCCGAACATGAAGTTGACGACGTTCTCGCGGTAGAGAACGTTGCCATCGGCGTCGTAGGCGTACTGGAAGCGATCCGTCGACCCCTTGCCCGCCTTCAGCCAGTTCTGATCGACGATCCGGCCGAAGCGGTCGAGGCCAGTATAGCGGTCGCCGCCGTCGCTAGCGGCGTATTCGTCGCCCGTTTGCCGGACGTAGGTCAGCGTCAGCCCCGCCTCCGGGTGGTCGCGCTCGACGATGGTGCCGAGGCCGAGGTAAGCGTAGGTCTCGATGGCGCTGCCGACGACGTTGTCCCGAAGGGCGCTGACACGGCTAATGGCGTCGTCCACGCCGTTCGCGTAAACATAGGTGACGATGCGGCCGCCGGGGTAGGAGATCGACGCCGCCCGGCTGCCTTCCGCTGCCGTGCCGTAGCCGTAGCCGACGGCGGGGGTGCCGTCGCCATCGCGGATACCGATGCCGACGTGCTTTTGGAATTCCTTTTCGACCTGGCCAAAGCCGTTGAACTGGCGCAAGACCTCGTTGGCGGCGTCAACGTCGCCGTTGCTGGTGAAGCGGTCGGCGCGGCCGAAGGTGTCGTAGTGCGTCGCCAGTTCGCGGATGCCGACGTCGTAGACCACGCCGTTGCGTTGCGCGGGGCTGAGAAACAGCTGCGTCTGGTCGAGGACGACGTGGCCGAGGCTATCGTACGCATAGTAGTGCCGCCAGCCGTTGCGCCGGTCTTCGGTTTCGACCTCGCCGAGGGTGTTGTAGGCGTAGTTTTGGCGGCTGGACCGATCGACGCCCGGCTGCCCGGCGTTGGCGCCGCTGGCGATGGGGTAGTATATGTCGCTGAGCAGATCGAAGGTGTGGAAGGTTTCGGGGTAATTGACGGCACCCCACTCGCCGTAGACATAGCGGGTGGTCTGATCGACGCCGCCGGGCACTTTCGCCGTCACCAAGCGGACGTGGTCGAGGCCGTCGTAGACTGTTTCGGTAACGCGGTCGCTGGTATCGCTCGGAGCTGCGCCGGTATATCCCTCGACGAGTTTGGTCACGCGGCCCACGGCGTCGTTGGTCCGCAGCGCGATGATGCCGCGTGGGTCAGTGGTTCTCGACACCCAACCGGCGTCGTCGTAGGACGTGTCGGAACGGAGGAAGCGGTCGGCGCCGTCGGCGGCCACGCGATCTGGGGGCTGGTTCGGCCGTGTCGGCGCGGAGCCGCCGTTCGTACCGTAGTTGACCGTCGTCGCGGGACGATCGGCGGGGTCGTACCACATGCCGACGTAGGTGGCGCGCGAGTTATCCGACGTCAAGGCCCCAAAATCCTCGGCGCTGGCGTTGTGATAGCGCTGCCGCGCGATCGTCCAAATCACGTTGCCATCGCCGTCGTAGCGCCGCTCCGTTTGCTCCAGCACGGTGTCGAAGTCGAGACCCCGCGCGTCGGCATAGACTTCGGGGCGGTCTTCTCCCGCGTCGGTCACATATTCCATGACGACGCGGCCAGCGCCATCGTAGGTCATTTTATGGGCGGCTTGGCCGGCGGAGGCTGCTTTAATAACGTTGCCGCGCCCGTCGTACCAAGTGTCGTTGACAATGGCATCGCCGACAGTGATGACGCCCGTCGCGTAGTTCTGGCTGACGCCGTAGATTAGCGTGCGGTAGACCCGTCCGCGGTCGTCGTATTTGGTTTCCGACTTGGCGCGAAGGCGGGCGGCGTCGAAAACGGCGGGCAAAGCCACGAT
>JBBSES010000740.1:0-2076 GCA_038239465.1 Gemmatales bacterium | reverse complement strand
TGAGAATCGTCCTTACGGAGCAAGAAACATGACGGTCCCAAATAATTCATCGGGGTCCAATGGCCGAGACCAGTCTCCCGACCCGCTCCTCGAAATCATCTTCGACGATGGACCGTGGGATTTGACGATCCGCCCATGCGGGCCCGAAATCCCTCTCGACTACTGGCCGCGTCCGCAACTCCCGGCATCGAAGCCACCTGCCGGGATGAAGAAAGCCGACGAGGCGGCCGGCACCTAATCGCTCGATTTGCCGAACGCCTCACGGAAGCCGCGCAGATGTTCCGCCAGCAATTCCTTCAGCTCGGCGGCATGAACGTGGTCGCTGTGCTGAAAGACCAGCTGCAACACGTCGCCATCGGTGCGGCTGTCTTGAATCTGCGGCGATACGCCAAACTTCTCGATACGACTTAGATTGAACTGCGCGTTTTTGCCGAGAAAACGACAGTCCAACCCTTCCGGTTCCTTGGTCCGCCAGCGCGCCCACGCTTTGCCGATGCCTGGCACTTTCAGCGCGATAGCTTCCCGCGCGTCCCATTGCACTTCCAGCTGCGGCGCTACTTCGCGCACAAGGTCGAGCAGCCGAGAAATCAGCGACCGCTCCCATTTCACTTTTTGGCCGGGCGGAAAACCCTTGTCGCTTAGGTGCCAGCGCTGGCCGTTGACTTTCCACGGCATCACGTCTTCGGGCGTCGTGCGCAGCCGCTTCAAGTTGGCGTGAAATGCTACCACGGCATCCGCCAGGAATTTCCGGAACGCCGGCGTGTCGATGTCGCTGAGCTGATGGGCCAGGATAACTACCTCTTGCCACGGTCCCTTGCGATTGGCGACCTGGACGCGCTGCTCGTCGCCGTAAACGTCGAGGCCGTTCGTCTCGTTGAGCGGCCGAATGCCCAAACGCTCGCGCAGCTCCGCCTGCTTGAACGTATTGCGGCCGACGTGGAACACCAGCCGCACCATGCGTTCCAGCGCCGTGTGCGCGTGCAAGAACCAGCCGTGACTCTTAGTCGGCGCTGCGATTTCAACGTGGGTGCGCTCGTCCCAACGCGTGTCGCTGAAGGAGCCGAGCGCATGGATCTGCTCATCGAGCCACGGCAGGATGGCGCCGTCCCAGCGACACGCGGCGCCTTTGTGGCTGACGCGCTCCTGCGTGTGCCAGCGCTGGCCATCCGTTTCCCACGGCATCTTGGCATCGCGGCCGACGGCTTCCAACGGCACGTCATCCGCGCGGGCCGCCTCGGCGACATGCGGGTCGTACTTGGGACGCACGACGTGTGGGCCGGCCATCAGAACCGCGGCGAGGACTGCGGCGGTGTGCGAGGCGGGCCGGCCGTTCACCGGCGTTGCGACGACATCCTCAGGCGTGCCGGCGGCGACAACCTCGCCGCCCGCGGCGCCGGCTTCCGGTCCCAGGTCGATGATCCAGTCGGCCGTCTTGATGACGTCCAGATTATGCTCGACGACGATGACCGTGTTGCCCAGATCGACCAGGCGATTGAGCACGTCGAGCAGCTTGGCAATGTCGTCAAAGTGCAGGCCGGTCGTCGGCTCGTCGAGAAGATAGAGGGTGCGGCCGGTGTTCGGACGGCCCAGTTCGGCGGCCAGCTTGACCCGTTGGGCTTCGCCGCCCGACAGCGTTGGGGCCGGTTGGCCGAGCGAGATATAGTCCAAGCCCACGTCCGCCAGGGTCTGCAACACGCGGCGAATCTTCGGAATGTTGATGAAGAGGTGCAGCGCCTCGCCGACGCGCAGGTTCAGCACGTCGGCAATCGACTTGCCCTTGTACTTGACGGCCAGCGTTTCGGGATTGTAGCGGCTGCCGTGACAGACGTCGCATTCCACCCACACGTCGGGCAGGAAGTGCATTTCGATCTTCTTCTGGCCGTTGCCTTCGCACGCTTCGCAACGGCCGCCCGGCTTGTTGAAGCTGAAACGGCGCGGTTGATAGCCGCGCACCTTCGCTTCGGGCAGCTGGGCAAAGAGCTGGCGGACCAGGTCGAAGACGCCGGTATAGGTCGCCGGATTGGACGACGGCGAATTGCCGATCGGGTCCTGATCGACGTTGATGACCTTGTCGAT
>JBBSES010000739.1:0-2122 GCA_038239465.1 Gemmatales bacterium | reverse complement strand
TGGCCCGGGCGATGACGGCGGACGGCGTCTCGGCCGGTATGTGCGGCGAAGGCGCCGACAGCCTCTTCGGCATCAGCACCGCCGACGATTTGCATCGGGCCGACATCCTCCGTCGCGTTTTGCCGGCCGCCTGGTTGCGCGGTGGGGCACGCGCGGCGACATCGGCCCTGGGTTGGAAGCGCCTGCATGGATACCTAACCCTGGCTGACCGCCTGTACGATAGCGGCCATCCCGAGCATCCCGTCAACCGCGTGGCCGCTTTCGCCGACTGGGATGCCGTCGAAAACTGTTTTGGCAAGGACGGCATCGACCGGGCGACCGCCTATCGGCGGGAGTTGCTCGCCCAATACGAGGTGCCGAACACGCCGCTCGACCGCCTCCATGCCATTGGCTATCTGGGCGAGGCCGTCGATAGCGCGTCCCTGTGGACGACGCTCTTCAACCGGGCCGGCGCGGACCTGTTCTGCCCGTTTCTCGATTCGCGGATTCTGCGGCTCGCCCTGTCCATTGAGCCGCGCTATCGCTTCGCCTATCGGCAGCCGAAGCGCGTCCTCAAGGAAGCGCTGGCGCGTCATGTGCCGCGCGAGTTGGCCTACCGCTCCAAGCTGGGGTTCGGCCAACCGATCTTCGAATGGCTGGCGCCGGGAGGCCAGCTGCGTCCCTGGGCGGAACGCATCAATACGTATGACTTCGTCGATAAGAAGCAGATCGCAGCTGCCCTTGCCCGGCCCACCTGGTTTCTTTACAGTCTGCTCTGCTACGACACCTGGCACAAAATCTTCATCGACCGCGCCTTGCCGCGTTTGCTTCAAGGAGCGAGCGGACGCGCGGAGGAATACGCGACTTCCTCCGCTCCGCTTTAGAAAATGCCACGCGCCACGAAGGGAGCGTTTGCCATGTCCGTTTACCAGCGGATCGCGCGTCGCGTCTTGTACCCGGCCATGGCGTGGCGTTCGGGGGAATCGGCTCAACTCCGCTACTTGCGCGAATTCGAGCAGAGCCAATACTTGCCGCTCGCCGAATTACAGGCACTTCAGACGGAGCGATTGCGCGCGCTCCTCGATCATGCGTATCGCCGTTGCCCCTTTTACCGCGAGCGCTTCGACGCCATCGGCGTGGTGCCCAGCGATATACGCACGCTCGACGATTTCGCGGGCTTGCCGATCCTGGAAAAGCAGGACATCCAGAACCACCGCGATCGCATGGCGGCGCGCGACTGGCCGGCGCGCGACCTGATTCCGAATCAAACGGGCGGTTCGACCGGCACGCCGCTGTCGTTTTTCCTGAGCCGTGACCGCCAGCATTCGCGTCACGCGGCGACGCTGCGGCACAACCGCTGGGCTGGATGGGAGGTGGGCCACAAGGTAGCGCTCATCTGGGGAGCCCCGCGCGACGTGCCGGTCCCCACTTGGCGGAACCGTCTCCGCAATCTCCTGATCGACCGGCAACTCTTTCTCGACACCGGCCATCTCACCGAAGCGAAAATGGACGGCTTCGACGCGGCGCTCAAGCGCTTTCGGCCAAGGGTCATCCTGGCCTATGCCCGCTCGGCGACCATGTTCGCCCGTTATCTGAAATCCCGGGGCCGAACGCCGTTCCAGCCGCACGCAATCGTCACCTCGGCGGAGGTCTTGGAATCGGCCGACCGCCGCCTGATCGAAGAGGTCTTCGGCTGCCAGGTCTTCAACCGCTATGGCTGCCGCGAGGTCAGCGTCATCGCCAGCGAGTGCGATCGGCACGACGGGCTGCACGTCATGGCCGAGGGGTTGCTCGTCGAGGTGGCGCGCGCTGACGGCAGCCCGGCGCCGGCGGGCGAGACGGGCAATCTCCTCGTCACCGACTTGCTCAACCCGGCCATGCCGTTGATCCGCTATCGCATCGGCGACCGCGGTGCGTGGCAGGAAGGCTCGTGCGCGTGTGGTCGTGGGTTGCCCCGCTTGCGCCAGGTGGCCGGCCGCGTGACCGATTTTTTGGTCGGCCGCGACGGTCGCCTCGTCTCGGGCGTCTTCCTGGCCACATATCTGGTGGCCCAGCGGCCCAGCCTCGGCCAGGTGCAGATGCTGCAAGACGAACCGGGCCAGGTGCTGTTCCGCGTCAAGCGCGGCGACCGCTTCCAGGCCGC
>JBBSES010000738.1:0-2122 GCA_038239465.1 Gemmatales bacterium | reverse complement strand
GGCGGTCAACTCGTCGCCGGTGGCGGGCGGTTCGCTCTTCTTGAGCCAACTCTTATCGACCAGCGCGGCCGCGGTGCCCAGGCCGACGAGCACCAGCACCAAAACGACGATGCCCAGGATTTTCATGACGGAAAAGCCGCGAACAGACATCGACATCTTCCTCCAGGGGACACCCGACCCTTGGCAGCGGGCCGACCGCTTCCCCAAACTACTCAGCGAGACCGATGGCCAGCAGGGGCCAAAAAAGTCCCGCGCGCTCAGGATTTTCCCGCGACGGTCGAGTTCGCCTTTACTCCGAGCGCCGCCCTTATGTACCTTGCCGCTTTCGTTCCGCACGACACGGAGGTCGCACGGCCATGCACACCGCCATCATCATCCCCGCGCGCTATGGCTCAACCCGTTTGCCCGGCAAGCCGTTGCTGCGCGAGACCGGCAAATACTTGATCCAGCATGTTTACGAACGAGCTTGCCAGGCGCGGCAGGCGAAACGAGTGATCGTCGCCACCGACGATCCGCGCATCGCCGCCGCGGTGCGCGGCTTTGGGGGAGAGGTGGTCATGACGCGCCGCGACCATCCTAGCGGAACCGACCGGGTGGCGGAGGTGGCCGCCGGTCTGGAGGCCGATACCATCATCAATTTACAAGGCGACGAACCGCTTGTCGATCCGGCCGCCCTCGATTTGCTGCCGACGCTCCTGGAACAAGACCCCAACGCCGACATGGCCACCCTGGCCATGCCGCTGGCATCGAGCGAACAATGGCTGGATCCGAATTGCGTCAAGGTAGTGTGCGACAAACGCGGCCGTGCCCTGTATTTTAGCCGCAGCCCTATCCCCTTCGTCCGCGACGGCGAGCCGGATTTCGCCTCGCGGCCGCCGCAGTTCCTGCACCATCTGGGCCTCTACGCCTATCGCAAGCCGATCCTCTTCCGCCTGGCCGCCGCGGCTCCGGAGCCGGCGGAACGCTTCGAGCGCCTGGAGCAGCTGCGGGCCATGGCGCTGGGCTATCGCATTCAAGTCGGCGTGGTGGCACAGTCCGGCGGCGGCGTCGATACCAAGCAGGACTACGAGCGCTTCGTGCGCGACTATCGCCGCGCGCAAGCGGCGTGAAAGAAATTCGCCGCGGCATTTCGTTGACCGCGCGACTTCGCCGCGCGTACAGTGTTTAAGAGATTGCTCCTGCCACGATCGACGCCCGCCGACCACTCTCCCCGGAGACACCGCACATGCTCAACCTGACTCGCCGGCGATTCCTGCAAGACTCGGCCACCTTCGCCGCCGCCGCCGCGGCGCTGGGATCGTTCACCGGCACGATAGCCGCCGCCAACAACCCCGCTAACGGGCCGAACAACCAGCTGCGCGTCGCCGTCGTCGGCGTCCGTGGCCGGGGCCGCGATCACGTCAGCGGCTTCGCGGGCAAGCACAACTGCGTCATCGCCACCATCTGCGACTGCGACGAGGCCGTCGTCGGTCCCGCCATGACGCAGGCCGAGAAAGCGCAAGGCTCCAAGCCGAAGTTCGAGCAAGACCTGCGCAAAGTGCTGGACGACAAATCGATCGACGTCGTCAGCATCGCCACGCCGAACCACTGGCACGCTCTCGCCGCCATTTGGGCTATGCAGGCCGGCAAGGATGTCTACGTCGAGAAGCCGGTCAGCCACAACGTCAGCGAAGGCCGGCGCATCGTCGAGGCGGCGCGGAAGTTCAACAAGATCTGCCAGGCCGGCACGCAGAGCCGCAGCCAGCCCGGCATGCGCCAACTCATCGAATACATCCACTCCGGCAAGCTGGGCAAGGTCGATCTGGCCCGTGGCCTGTGCTACAAACCGCGGCCGAGCATCGGCAAAGTCACCGGCGAGCAAACCCCGCCGGTGTCGTGCGACTACGACCTCTGGTGCGGCCCGGCGCCGAAGAAGCCGCTGACGCGCAAGAATCTCCATTACGATTGGCACTGGGCCTGGGACACCGGCAACGGCGATCTCGGCAACCAGGGCATTCACGAGATGGACAAGGCGCGCTGGGGCCTCGGCAAGACGACCCTCCCCAAGTCGGTCCTGAGCTTCGGCGGACGCTTCGGCTACGTCGATGACGGCGAGACGGCCAACACGCAGGTCTGCCTCTTC
>JBBSES010000737.1:0-2134 GCA_038239465.1 Gemmatales bacterium | reverse complement strand
TGGCTGAGCAGCGTCGGGCTGAAGTTGGCCGGCGACGTGCCCTCCGACATGTGCCGCGCGATCACCTCCCAGGTCCAGTCGCGGCGCAATAGCACCATGCCGAGGTCGAGGCCGATCAGGTGGACGAGGGCGCGGGCCGTCTGTTCGTGGAAGTCGCTCGTGCTGGTCGATAGCCGTTGCAGGGCAATGATCGTTTGCAGTCAGTGGGCCAATCCCGTCGCGGTCGGCTCCTCGCCCAACTCGCCCAGCGGGGGCAGTCCCGTCAAACCGGCCGACATGTCGAGCGGCGGCTCGATGACGCGCAACGTTTCCTTCTCGATGGCGTCCTCGGGAACCCATTCGACCTCGACGTTGGTTTGCCCCACGGTCAGGCGCAGCGGCAACTCGACTTCCTTGCTACCGCCGGTGGGCAAGGTCTTGCCGTCGCCGAAGGTGACTTCTTGTTTGAGGCTCAGGTTCTCGACGCGGACGCGCTCGCCCGGCAATTCCTCCAGCCGGACGTGGTCGCGCGAGGCGAAGATGTCTTGCAGGACGAAGCGTTCGACGGTGCGCCGGGCGCCGCGGCCGAATTCGATGGGGCCGCCGGAATGCTCGAAACGCTGGTTTTGCTTTTTGTTGCTGATCTGAATGCTGATCATTGCCGCGGTCTCGAACTCTCGGGCCGGTCTCGGAACTTTGCTGTTTATAATCGAAAACGCCGGCAAGGGCCACCAGTGCCTTTGCCGGCGTTCGCCGGACGCGAAACGTAAACAATGGGGAACGGATCAGTAGTTGAACAGGAACTGCGAGCTATTCAGCAGCGCCCACGTCAAATCCTGCATCCCGAGCAGGCGCTTTTCCGGCGGCGCCGGATGCTCGGCCAACTCGCGCTGCAGGCGCATTAACTCGGCGTCGAGGGAACGGTAGTAGTTCGTCAACTCGGTCTTCTGAGCGTCGGTACGCTTTTCCGGCTCGACGGCCAGCGCCTTGGCGATCGGCTCGGGCGGGCCGCCCAGCGACAACGGCGGCTTGGCGTTGGTCGTGGACAGCCGAAACTTGCCGATGTTGTGCTGCTTGTCGAGGTACTGCTGATCGAGGGTAATCGTCAGTACCTGCCCCTCGGCCAGAGTCAACGGCTCCTTGGTCTCAAAGAGCGCGACGTGCGATTTGCCCAGCTGCGGGCTGAGCGCCCAGCCGGTGGCGGGGTTGCCGTCTATGGCGTTGCCGATCGGGAAGCTATCCTGCGCGAAGGTGGCGACCGCCTTGTGCAGGGCCACCGGCTTGGCCTCCGCCGGCTTGTCCTTCGGGCCGACCATGACCTTGAATTCGTTCAGCACGAAGTTGCCGTTGGGCGCCCGGCCCGGTCCCTGCGCCGGCAGGCTCGGATCGGTGAGGACTTCCAGGCGGAAGGCGGTGATGCCGGTTTGCGTCGTGGTGGCCGTCACCGTGTAGAACTCCGGCCCCGCGTTCTTGCCGCCGGCCAGGATGGAGCCGTCCGGTTGTTTCGCCAGCGTGGCGCCGGCCTTAGCCTTCTGGTCCGTGACGCTCAGCACGTCCCAAGAAGTCTGATTTTGCAGCGACTTCTCCCACTCCGCCATCTTGGCGGGTAGCGTCTTCTCGTACGCGGCAAGCGAGTCGGCATACTTTTGGAACTCGACGCGCAGCCGTTCGTGGTCGGCCTCCGAATCCTTGATCGCCTGCAGGGACGCCTGCACCTCCTTGGCCGTCGGCTTACGGCACAGCACGGCGAAGAAAATTTCCTCGATCGCCTTCGTGTCGTCCTTCTCGGCGGCGACGATCTTGGCGATGCGGTTGTTCGGATCGCGCACCGCCTCGTTGACCACCGGCCCATTGACGAGGCCGAGGACGGAGCCGAGCATGACGCCGTTGGCCCGCTCGCACTCACAAGCGCTTTCGCGCGCCGGCTTGCCGAGCAGTTCCAGGAAGGCTCCCGGAATTGCCACGTTCGAATCGACCAGCTGGGCGGCGCGCGTTCCCGCCGGCAATCCGGGGATACGGCTTGGGCTGCCGGTGACGCGGTGGATGGCGTCGAACAGCACCTCCGCCGGCAGGCGCCGGGCCAGGGCGTGAGAGTAATTGAGTTCGTCGTCGGCGTTGAAATCGTTGGTCGCCACCGACAATTGATAGGTGCGCG
>JBBSES010000736.1:0-2137 GCA_038239465.1 Gemmatales bacterium | reverse complement strand
TCCTTGCGCTGGATTTTTGTACATGGATCGTCTTAATTTATTTAGTAAAGTTGTGGGGGGGGGGGGGGGGGGGGCCCCTCGCCCGGCGTGGCGCCGCGCCGGCCCCCCCCCCCCCCCCCCCGCCCCAGGCGTGTATCCATTACCTTAAAGACGCATAATGAACTTCAAAGCGACCTGGGAAGTGACGCGCGATGCCGGCATCGAATGGTGGGAAGACAAAGCCCCTCGCCTCGGCGCCGCCCTTGCTTACTACACGGCGCTATCGCTGGCGCCGCTGCTCGTCGTCGCCATCGGCATCGCCGGCTTTGTCTTCGGCGAGGAAGCCGCCCAAGGTCAACTCGTGGCCCAGATGGAAGACCTCGTCGGCCACGACGGGGCGGCCATGATTCAAACACTGATCATTAATGCCCGCGCTCAGCCGAATACCGGCATCTTCGCCACGGTCGTCGGCCTGGCGACGCTGCTCTTCGCCGCCGCCGGCGTCTTCGGCCAGCTGCAAGAAGCCTTGAACACCATCTTCGAGGTGGAACCCAAGCCGGGCCGCGGCTTCGTGGGCATCCTCCGCGATCGTTTCCTGTCGTTCACCATGGTCGTCGGCGTCGGCTTCCTGCTGCTGGTGTCCCTGATGCTCAGCGCGGCCCTCGCGGCCCTGAGCGGTTGGATTTCCGGCATGTTGCCCGGCCACGGCGTCCTTCTGCACGTCGGCAACTTCCTGTTGTCGCTGTTCGTCATCACCGTCATGTTCGCCATGATCTTCAAGCTCTTGCCCGACGTGAAGCTGGCCTGGAACGATGTCTGGTTGGGAGCCGCCATCACCGCCCTGCTGTTCGTGGTCGGCAAGACACTTCTGGGGCTATACCTCGGACACAGCAGCATCGGCTCGGCCTACGGCGCCGCTGGCTCGTTCGTGGTCCTTCTGGTATGGCTCTATTATTCCTCGCAAATCTTGTTCATGGGCGCGGAGTGGATTCAAGTCTACGCCAACCGATTCGGGTCCCGCGTGGTGCCGGCCGATAACGCGAAAGCGGTCACGGAAGAAGCCCGCGCCAACGAGGGCATGACCCGCGTCGGGGCGAGCGACGCTTCCGCGAAACGCTGACGCGAATTAGCCCTGCGGTTCCCTTGCTTGCGCGGCGGGCTGCAAGAACTCTTGGCAGCCCGCCGCGCAAGCAAGGGAACCGAAAGCGCACGCGGCGTTTTGCAAACACCCGCTAACCACATGACCTCGTGCGAAGCCCAGAGCATGGGGACGAGGTATCTATTTACCCCTGAATTTTCCCCAACGCCGCGGCGGCGGCTTCGCGCACGTCGGCGTCGTCGTCCTTGAGGGCGGCGGTCAAGCCCGGAACCGCCGTCTTGGCGCCGGGGCCGATCTCGCCCAGGGCGTAGGCGGCGGCGCCGCGCACGTCGGCTTCTTTGCCCTTGAGCGCCTCGATCAAGCCCGGCACGGCAGCCTGCGCGTCGGCGCCGATGCCGCCCAGCGCCAAGGCCGCGGTGACGCGCATGCCGACATCGTCGTCCTTGAGAGCGGCGGTCAAGGCGGGCACGGCGGTCTTGGCGGCCGGTCCCATTTCGCCGAGCGTGCGCGCCACCGAGCGGCGGACGTCGGCGTCCTTGTCCTTCAGCGCGGCGGTCAGAGCGGGCACGGCGGTGCGCGCGGACGGCCCGAGTTCGCCCAGGGCGTAGGCCGCGGCGCCGCGCACTTCCACTTCTTTGTCGTTCAAGAATTCCGCGAGGATACCGACGTGTTTGTCGTCGTCCTCGATGACGGCCAATGCACAGCGGGCGAAGACTTGCAGCTGCTTGTCTTCTTGCTTCGTGAGATCGAGGAGAGCGGGGATGGCTTCATTGGCGTCCTTGCCGATGCGCGCCAGGGCGAGGGCGGCGGCGCCGCGCACGTCGCGTTCCTTGTCGCGGAGCAGCGCGGCCAGTACGGGAGTGGCGCCCTTCGCTTCCTTGCCCATGCGGCCGAGCGCCAGGGCGGCGGCGCCGCGCACGTCGGTATCGTCGTCCTTGAGGGAGAGCGTCAGCGCGGGGACGGCTTCCTTCGCCGCCGTGCCGATGCGGCCCAGCGACTTGACGGCGCTTTTGCGCACGGCGGCGTCCTTGTCTTTCAGGGCGTCGATCAGCGCCTTGA
>JBBSES010000735.1:0-2145 GCA_038239465.1 Gemmatales bacterium | reverse complement strand
TGAAGACGACCGGCTCGGCCGCCGCCAACCAACGGCCGGCATAACGGGCATCCGTTTGACCGACGCCGTCGTGGAAGTCGTCGATCGCTTCCGTGGCGTAGCGCCCCTTGCCGCCGCTGGCTTGCAGAGCGCGGCGTTTGTCGTCGCCGCGCTCGCGCAGCCGCGCGACTTGCTCGGGAGCCAAAAAGGAGGGCAAGTCCTCCTGTCTGTCTTTGCGCAGCTGCCGCAACCGGGGATGTTCGAGGATTAACCCTTCGGTTCGGGAAGACTGGGACGGGCGCGTCTCGGCCAGGACGAGGATCTTGATCCCCTCGGCGCGATCGCTTGCCGTTTCGATCTCCGTTTCGAGTTCCTCGAAACCGTCGCGGCCGATCTCGGCGAGCAGGTTGACCAGGCGCGGCTCCGCGGTCTCGCCCTCCATTCGCGCCCAGCGCTGTTCGACGCGGGCGGCCACCTTGTCGGCGGCCAGACGGGCCAGCGCCTTGTTGCCCGCTTGCGTCCGGCGGACGATGGCGGCCTCCGTCGTCGCCCGCGCCTCGGCCAACATGCGATTGCCGAAGAGGAGCATGACGACCAGCAGCAGCGCCGGCGCCAACACGCCCAGAATGAGCAACGGCTGCCGGGCCGCGCGCAGGGCGCGGGCGTCGAGCGCGTCGCGCAAGGAACGCACGTCGGGAAAACGCCGCGCCGGATCGCGGCTCAGGCAGCGGTCGAGGATATCGCGCAACGACCCATCGACGCCGGAGCGTCGGACGTGGCCGCGTGCTTTCGGCGCCTTTTCCAAAAACTGCCGATAGCGGCGCAGGCGCTCGTCGAGCTTGCTGGCCTTCTTGATGTCGAGCAGCGCCCGTTCGTCGCGGTACGGCGCCGTGCCGGTGAGCATCTTGTAGAGCAGCGCGCCCAGGGCATATACGTCCCAACGCGGGTCGGGCGTCGCGTGCAAGTCGGCCTGCTCGGGCGCCATGTAGAACCAGGTGCCCAACGCGGGACTGTGATCCTCGGGCAAGCGCGCCTGGCCGAAGTCGGCGAGGCGCGGCTCGTCGTCGGGGGTGAGCAGGACGTTGGCCGGCTTCAAGTCGCAGTGGAAGACGCCACGCGCGTGCGCGTGACACAACCCCGTCACGATCTGGCGAAACAGGGCGACCGCCTGCGCCGCCGGCATCGGCCCGTTCGCCAAGCGTTCGTCCAGTGAGCCGGCCGGGACGTACTCCATGACGTAGAATGGCGGCTCGGCGTCCCAGCCCACTTCGAGGAGTTGCACGACGTAGCGGTCGTTGCTCAACAGCCGTAATTTTTCGACTTCGCGCGACAGCATCGACCAGTCGAGACCGCCGCGGCGGCAGAAGAACTTGATGGCCACCTCCTGGCCGGTGTTCTCGTCCAGGGCCAGCCAGACTTCGCCGAAGGTGCCTTTGCCCAGGCAGCGCCGCGCGGTATAGCCGGGCACGACGGCGGGCGGCCCCAGCTGCGCGCTCAGGCTCTCCGTGCGGTGCTTTTCCGCGTCGCATTGGGTGGGCGTGGCTTCGACCGTCATCGATATTCCGGGTCGTCGGGCGTGAAAATCGCGGGCCTGCCGCGACGCAGGCTTCTCGCAACGCCAATTAGGCGGTATTGTAGCAACGGGCCAAGGACCGTCGCAAGCGGCACGGCACCCGGAAGCGTCCCCGAATATCCGGCGGTCCCAGCGATTCAGCAAGGGGGTGGGCGGTGCGCGTAACCCTGGTTCCCTCTGCGACCAACCCGCATGACCCCCATCAATTCCTGACCTCGTTCCTCATCAACGACACCGTCGCCATCGACGCCGGCAGCATTGGCTTCTATCGCCCGCCGACCGAACAGGCGCGCGTCAAGCACGTCTTCCTGTCGCACACGCACATCGACCACATCGCCGCGTTGCCCATCTTCGTCGAGAACGCCTACGAGGCGAAGTCCGACTGCGTGACGGTCCACGGCAGCGAGGCTGTATTCAAGTGCCTGCGCGACGATATGTTCAATGATCGAACGTGGCCTGACTTCATCGCGCTCTCCAGCGGCGCCGCGCCGTTCCTGCGGCTGGAGGCCCTGGAGCCGGGCCGGCCGGTCGAGCTGGAGGGCCTGCGGATCACGCCGATCCCGGTCAACCACGTCGTGCCGACGCTCGGCTTC
>JBBSES010000734.1:0-2158 GCA_038239465.1 Gemmatales bacterium | reverse complement strand
GAATGGCCCGGAACAGGAAGCGCTTGCCGTTGACGATCAACTGATCCTGATTCAACTCGACGGTGGCCCCGCGCGGCACGCGCGGGCCAAGCTTGGTCGCCGCCGTCGGCACGCCGGGAGAGTCCTTGCCACTCGACTCCGGGCGCGCGGGCGGTTCGTCCATGAGCGGCCCGGCTTCGAGGTCGTCGATCCAGATTTCGGTCAGCCCTGGCCCGCCGTAGACGTTCAGCACCAGCCGATCGATATAGGCGTCGGTGAAGTCCACGTCGCGGCCCAGGTCGGTACGCATCAATATTTTTTGATCCTTCATCAGCTTGACCGGCTTGCGCAGATCGAGGCGCTGCCAGCGGCCGACGAACTCGTACAGGTCGCCGCGCAACAGCGCCGTCAGCGGTTCGTTGAGGTTGGCGGCGCTGCGCTCGCGCGGCAATACCAGGCGCGCCATCAGCTGGGCGCCGGGCCGATTCGCTTTCACCCAGACGCTGAGGCTCAGTTCCTCGTCCACGCGCGCCCGGCCGAGGGGATAGTGATAGTGGATGAAGCTGCCGGCCTCGGCGGTCAGCTGAATGTGTTCGGAAAGCTGGCCGCTGTGCGCCGTCTGATCGGTGACGTCGTGGACGGCTTCTTTGGCGGGGGCGTCGGCCGGCCCTTTGATCCAGGCCGGCGTCCGCGACTCGAAGCCGTTGCGGTGGACGACCTGGCCGGCCGCCGGCATCAGCACCGTCAGGCTCAAGATCGCCGCCAGCGCGGTCCGCGTTTGACGCATCATGGCCCTTTCTCCGGGTTCAGATTCGGTGTCGAGGCCGCTTCGGGGGAAGTGTCGTAGACCGTACTGGCGCGCTGCTTGGTGACGGGGCCGGCTTCCAGTTCTTTGGCGCTCACCTGCACGAGAAAGCGTGCCTCGCCCGATTTGTCGCCGGTGACGGCGATTTGGTAACGCGCCGGCGACCCCAGCGCGAGCGAGGGCAAGGGCTCGAAAGCCACTTCTTGTCCTGTTCGGTGGGCGGCGCTTGCTCCCTGGGCGTCATCGACCTTCATTTGCGGCGGCACGGTGGCGACCACGCGCACGTCGGTCGCCGGCGCCGTTCCCTGGTTGTGTACCGTCACGGTATAGAGGGTCGCGGCCCCGACTTTGAGCGTCGGGTCTTTCAAGTCCACATCGACGGTCAGACCGACTGCTCCTTCGACGAGGACGCGCGCCTCGCCTTCCACGGCCTGGCCATGCTCCGCCGTCGATGCCGCTTTGACGACGACCTCGCCCGCTTCCGCGCTTTGCAGCGCCAATTGCATCACGCGAGCACTGCCGGGAGGCAACGAGCCAACCGTCCACTGCACCGCGTTCGCCGTCATGCGGCCGCCGTCGCTGGCACTGAGGAAGGTGGTCTTGGCCGGCAGCGGACAGGACAGGGCCACGTTACCCGTCGCCGCGTCGCCCGCGTTGCTGACGGTCAGACGCAGCGAGATAGGCTTCCCTGGAGCCGCGCGGCCCGGCCCCTCGACCTTGAGGAGCAGTTGCGCCTCGCCGACGGTGAGCGAACTGTGCGCTTCCTCGCGTATTTTGCCGGCCGCGGTGACGACGGCCACGTTGTTCAATACGCCCTTTTTCTTGGCCAACGCCTGGTAATCGACGGCGCGCACCTGGCCCGGCTTCAAGGTGCCGATGTCCCACTGCATCGCCTTCGGGCCACCGACCGCCTCCAATCCCTCCGGCAACTGGTCGGAAAGGACGACACCCGTGGCCTCGGCGGCGCCGACGTTGCGTACCTCGATGCGATAGCTGACGGCGTCGTTGAGCGTCGCGCGCACCGGACCTTGCTTGACGATGTTCAGCTTGGGCCGGGCGAGCGTGGTCGTCACGCACTGACCATGTTCAAATTGCACGCGGGCGCAGTTCTTCACGTCGCCGTCGCCGGTCGGCAGGACGACCAAAACGATATCGCGGCTCTCGTTGGCCTTGAGCGTGCCAAGTTCCCAGACGAGTTCCGGCTCCCTCGATGTCGGCAGCGGCGTCGCCCGGACGAACTGAACACTCGCGTTCAAGGGATTGCGCAGTCGAACGTGATGGGCGGCGGCCGGCGAATTATTCTTCACCGACAGGCGATATTCCAGTTCCTTGCCCGGTTCGACGCTGGCCTGCACGCGCACCTGCAGGCGGACG
>JBBSES010000733.1:0-2171 GCA_038239465.1 Gemmatales bacterium | reverse complement strand
GCGCCTTGGGGAGTGTGATTTGTTGTGGTTCGCGACGCTGCTCTGTAATTACCCGGGCGGGGGGGGGGCGTTCGCCCCGGTGTAATCCACGTGGGGCTAACGCCCCCCGCTCGCCGGGTTATTTACAGAGCAGCGTCGCTAACCACATCTCATCTCACTCCGCAAGGAGCGCGCATGTCTCGACTCATCTCACTTTCCATACTGATCCTGGCCGGAGTCCCGCTGCCCGCGCTGGCCGCCAAGGTCAAAGTGTGGACGCCGCATACGCCCGCCGACTACGACACGGCCCATCTCAAGCAGACCGTCGTCAGCAGCGAGGGAGCCTTGCGTCTGTCGCGCCAGCTGAAACCATTGGTGAGTTTGCATGTCACGCACGTTTGGGACGTGGTCGAGGACAGGGCCGGCAACCTGTTCGTCGCCACCGGCGACGAGGGCAAGATTTTCAAGGTGACGCCGGAAGGCAAGGTGAGCGTCGCCTTCGATAGCCAGGAAAGCCAAATCCTGTGCCTGGCCCTCGCGGCCGATGGGTCGATTTATGCCGGCACCGGGCCGAGCGGCTTGATCGTGCGCATTGCCCCCGACGGCAACTCGCGGGTGATTTACGACAGCCCCGAGAACTATATCTGGTCGCTGGCCATCGACGCCAAAACGCAGGCAATCTACGCCGGCACCGGTCCGAAAGGCCGCGTCTATCAGGTGACGCCCGACGGCAAGGCGAGCGTCTTTTACACGACCAAGCAGGACCACGTTCTGAGCCTGGCGACCGCGGCCGACGGCACGGTGTACGCCGGCACCGACAAGAACGGCGTCATCTACCGCATCGACCCCAAGGGCAAGGGATTCGTCCTCTACCAGGCGGCGCAGTCCGAGGTCCGCTCTCTCGTGGTGACGGCCAATGGTTTGTATGCCGCCACCAGCGCCCCGTCGCGTCGCGGCTCGTCGGGCGGTTCGAGCGGCGATAAATCGTCGTCGTCCGGGGCGAGCGTGACGCTGGCCTCGACGACGAAATCGGCCTCGAAAGCCAGCACGGAAAGCGGCACGCCGTCTTCGTCCTCCTCGAAAGAGAAAGAGCCGGAGAAGCCGTCTCCCGCCGCCGCGCCGACGCCGCCCGGCTCCGGCGAAAACTCCGTCTACCGCATCGGCGCCGACGGCACCGTGCGCGAGGTCTTCCGCGAACATGCCATGCTCCTGAGCCTGCTGCGCCAGGACGGCAAACTCTTCGTCGGCACCGGCATGGACGGCCAACTCTTCGAGGTCAACGAAGCGACCGGCGAGCACGGCGAAATCGCGCGTCTCGACCACGGGCAAATTCATTGCCTGGTCAAGCGCCGCGATGGCTCTATCGTCGTCGGCACCGGCGATCCCGGCAAACTCTACACGCTGCAAGATCGCCATGCCGCCAAGGGCACCGTTGTCTCCGAGGTCTTCGACGCCAAGCTGATAAGCAAGTGGGGGTCGCTGCGCTGGAAGGCCGAAACGCCACTAGGCACCGACGTGACGCTGGCCACGCGCGGCGGCAACGTCGCCGAACCCGACGATACCTGGAGCGACTGGAGCGCCGAGCAAAGCGATTCCGAGACAGCCGTCATCGCCACGCCGCCGACGCGCTTCCTGCAATACCGCGTTACCCTGACCACGACCAACGAGGGAGTGACGCCCACGGTCCACGGCCTGGCGCTGCGCTACATGACCACAAACCAGGCGCCGGAGATTGGCCCCATCGAAGTCCCCGACCTCGACGCCGTGACGCTCGACAATCCCAAGAAGCTGAAATTCAAGTGGAGCGCCACCGACGCCAACGAGGACGACCTGACCTACAGCATTCACGTCAAAAAGGATGGCTGGAAGAACTGGGTGCAGCTGGAAGACAGCCTCACCAAGACGGAATACGAGTGGGACACGACCACCACTCCCGCCGGCATCTATCAACTTAAGATCGTGGCCAGCGACCACAAGGACAACGCCCCCGCCGACGCCCTAACCGCGGAACGCATGAGTGCTCCGTTCGCCGTGGCCCATGTCGCCCCGGTTGTGACGGTAAAAGTCACCGGCATCGACAACGGCGAGGCGGTCGTCGAAGCGACGGCGGCCGATCCGCTGGTGCGTCTGACCGCCGCCTCGTTCGCGGTCAACGGCAAGAAGTGGGTCAACGTCTTTCCCACCGATGGCCT
>JBBSES010000732.1:0-2180 GCA_038239465.1 Gemmatales bacterium | reverse complement strand
TCGGCGACGTGCGTCCCGAATGGCGCCGGCTGGTGAGGGTCGCCGAGGAAGTGCTGCAAATCGCCATCCGCGAAATGGGCCGGCGCAAGTGGTGGTCGGAGGTGGCCCAGCTGATGCAGCGCCACGCGGAAAGCGCGGGGTTCAGCGTGGTGCGGCAATACGTCGGCCACGGCATCGGCCGCATCATGCACGAGGCGCCGCAGGTGCCCAACTTCATTAGCCGCGAGATGCGCAAGCAAGACTTTCGCCTCGAAGAAGGACTGGTCATCGCCGTCGAGCCGATGGTCAATATGGGCCGCCCCGAGGCCGACACTCTCGGCGATCAATGGACCGTGGTCACGCGCGACCGGATGCCGAGCGTTCACGTCGAGCATACGTTGGCCATTACGCGCGAGGGCGTGCTCGTTCTCACGGCGGACGAGGAGCCGGCGCCGGCCCCCCTCCCCGCGCCGTGACGGTAGCCATCGAGACACGCCATGAACGCCGTCGAGATGGACCGCGTCACCAAGACCTATGCCGGCCACGTCGCCGTCGATGACCTCAGCCTGCAAGTCCCCGCCGGCAGCGTCTACGGCTTCATCGGCCCCAACGGCTCAGGCAAGACCACCACGCTTCGCATGATCATGCGCATCCTGCACCCCGACCGGGGCGACGTATGCGTCCTCGGCCAACGCTCGCTGCACGCCGCCAACGACCGCGTTGCCTACCTGCCGGAAGAGCGTGGCCTGTACAAGCAAATGAAGGTCCGCGAGTTGTTGGGCTTCTACGCCGCCCTCAAAGGCTGCCGAAACAGCCGGGCCGCCATCGACGCCTGGCTCGAACGCATGGGGCTAAGCGACTGGGCCAACCGCAAGGTGGAGGCGCTATCGAAGGGCATGGCCCAGAAGGTGCAATTCATCGCAACGGTGGTGGCGAAACCGGATTTGGTCCTGCTCGACGAGCCGTTCAGCGGCCTCGATCCGGTCAACGCCGAGGTGCTGCGCGACGCCGTCCTGGGCCTGAAGCGCGACGGCGCCACGGTGATTTTCTCGACGCACGACATGGCGGTCGCCGAGAAGATGTGCGATTTCATCTGCATGATCTATCGTGGCCGCAAGGTGCTGGACGGCACGCTGGAAAGCATTCAGGATACCTACGGCAGCGACACGGTGCGCGTGCGCATCGACGGCAATCGCGGCGGATTGGCCGACCTGCCCGGCGTCCGCAAGGTGGCCGATTTTGGCCGCTTCCAGGAACTGCGTCTCGCGGAAGGGGCCGATGCCCAGGCGCTACTGCCGCTGCTCATGGCGCGGGGCATCGTGCGCCACTTCGAGATGGCACGGCCCTCGCTGCACGAGATTTTCGTGCGCATCGCCGGAGCGGAAGTCGAAACCCCGGCCGCGCGTTAGCCGGTAACGAGGACGACGTGCAACTCGCCCGGTCCGTGGACGCCTGTAACCAGACGCAATTCGATGTCGCCCGTCTTGCTCGGCCCGGTGATGAGCGTCAAACATGAGGGCATCTCGGGAGTGCCGTCGTCGCGCTTCGGCAGCCCAGCGAAGAGGTCGAAGAGATCGGGTATGAGTTGCGAGCGCTCGGCGACGGCGATGTGGATCGGCGGCAACAGGCTCACGGAGCGCGGTTGGCCGGGACTGGTCGTGACGACGAGAGTGCCGGTCTCGGCGATGAGATATTCGACGCCGCTGATGCCGATATCGGCGGCGAAGAACGGATCGCGGCAGTTCTCGGCCGTGAAGGCGTCTACCATCAACACTTCCAATCCATCGGCTTGCAACTGCTCTTGAAATGAAGCGGCGGCGTGGAGCGAAGCACGGCCGAGCAGCACTTTACGCCCGGCCTTGGCTCGCACCAACTCCAAGACCTGAGCGACGGCGGCGGCCCGATCCGGTACGAGATAGGCACGGCCGCCCCAATAGGTCAGTTCGGCGCGGAAGCGTTCGACGGGGTCGGCGCCGGCCCCTTGATAGCCGACGTGGCCGCGCGCGGGGATATCGGCGGCGTCGCCGGGGCGATTGCCGTCGCGTACGGCCTGACGGACGCGCTCGAGGAAGGCATGGCGGGAGGAAGGCGGCATATTATGGAGTCTCGAATGACCGGAACTTGCTGGCGCCGCGTACTTTAAAAGGCCATCGGGGAGCATGATTTATCTTGGCGAGCGTCAAGGCGTAAGCCCGACGTGG
>JBBSES010000731.1:0-2187 GCA_038239465.1 Gemmatales bacterium | reverse complement strand
TGCGGACGCATCGCCTCCTCGAACCGGAGCAACTGAGCGAGCTTGGCGCCCTCCAGCCGCGCTTCGCCGAGCCGCGCGCCCTGGCCCGGCACCTCATTCAAAAGGGCTGGCTCACGCCCTATCAGCTCAACCAAATCTTTCAGGGTCAGGCGGCCACGTTGGCCCTGGGGCAATATCGCTTGCTCGAGCGCGTCGGCGAGGGCGGCATGGGGCAAGTCTTCAAGGCGCGCCATCACGCCCTGGGCCGCGTCGTCGCCTTAAAAGTCATTCGCAAGGAACGCCTCGCCAACGCCGACGTCATCAAACGCTTTCAGCGCGAAATCCAGGCGGCCAGCCAGCTGTCGCATCCCAACGTGGTGATGGCCTACGACGCCAACGCCGTCGGCGCCACCCATTACCTGGCGATGGAGTTCGTCGATGGCATCGACCTGTCGCAACTGTGCCGCCAGCGCGGGCCGTTGCCGGTCGCCGAGGCGTGCGACTTCATCCGGCAGGCGGCGCTCGGCCTGCAGTACGCCCACGAGCAAGGCATGGTGCATCGGGACATCAAGCCGAGCAATCTGCTGCTGACCACGGTGAAGGAAAATGGCGTGGAGCGGCCCGTGGTCAAAATCCTCGACATGGGCCTCGCCCGCCTGCAGCCGCACGAACAGGGTGACACGGGCAACTCGCTAAGCCAGGATGGGTCGGTGATGGGGACACCCGACTTCATGGCGCCGGAGCAAGCCAAGAATTCGCATCAGGTCGATCGCCGCGCCGACATCTATGGCCTGGGTTGCACGTTCTATTACCTGCTGACGAATCGGCCGCCGTTCGCGGGGACGAGTCATCTGGAAAAGCTGCTCAAGCATCAGATGGACCCCGCGCCCGACGTGGGCCAGCTACGGCCGGACGTACCCGACGGGGTGCGTTATTTCATGCTGCGCATGTTGGCCAAACGGCCCGAGGATCGGCCGCAAACCGCGGGCGAGGTGGCCGTCGCCCTGGCGTCCATCGGCGAACTGCCGGCCACGGCCAGGAGCGTCGTCCCGCCCATCGCCCATCCATCCATGCGGACCACGGACATCCACGTTTCCACGCCCGAGGTGCGCCTGCCGACGCGGACGTTGCCCCGGCCTCGGCGACGGCCGTCCCTCGCGCTCGCGGCCGCGGCCCTAGGCCTGCTGATCGCCGGCGTGGCCGTCCTCGCCTGGGCCGTCTCCGGCTCGGGCAAGCCGACGACGGCCCCCGTCGTCGCCGCCGTCACCGGCCGCACCCTGCCCGGCACGACGCGCGCCGCCGCGCCGCCCACGGAGCGCGTCGTCCCGCCCGCCGAGATACCGCTGCATCGCTACCTGCCGGACGACACCAAGGCCGTGCTGACGCTCCGTTTACCAGAAATTCAGCAGTCGCCGCTCTACAAGCGCTTCAGCGACCGCTTCGACCCGCTGACGCGCGACCTGGGCAAGATCTTGCAAACCCTCGGCATCGACGCCACGCGCGACATCCAGCGCGTGACGGTCGCCAGCGCCAAGGCCGAGCCGAATTACGTCCTCTTTCAAGGCTCCTTTTCCAGCGATAAGGTGCGGGAGGCCTTGCAAAGGCTGAAAGGCAAGGTCAAGTCCGTCGGCGCGCCGCCCGGCCAGATCTACTACGAATTCATCGATTCCGCCAAGGGCGAACCGTGGTACGCGGCCGTCCTCGGTCCTGGCGCCCTGGCGGTGAGCGCCACCGACGCGAACCTGGCCAACGTCCTCGAACGCTTCAATAGCTCCAAGCGCGGCGACTTCAAGGACCCGGAATTCACTCGGCAACTCGATCACGCGGAACCGGCCGCCGCGGTACGCCTGCTGGTAAGCGGCGGCTTCGTCTTCAACGACCAGGGCATCGCTCTGGACAAGGCCATCCCCGGCTTGAAGAACGCCGCCGGCGCTTTGCTCTTGAGGGGGGAAGGCGCGGAATGCCGCCTGGTCTACCACTTCAAGGACGCTGCCGCCGCCCGCGACTTCGAAATGATCTTCAAGGTCTTCCTCGATGAACTCGGCAAGAAGAAGGAATTCATCCCCGTGGCCCGCAGCTTCGCCAAGGTCGAAACGAAGGTGATCGAAGAAAGAAGTACGCTCGCGGTGCAATACCTCGTCGGGCCGAGACTCGTCGATATCCTGCTGCCGAAGCGCTAGTTTCGTTGAGCCGCGATCCGATTTGTTT
>JBBSES010000730.1:0-2200 GCA_038239465.1 Gemmatales bacterium | reverse complement strand
GATAGATTCCCGTTGAACTGAACCGCGGGCCCCACGCGGGGAACTATGGAGTTTCGACGAGCGGGGCCGTCGCGTTCATCGATATGCTAGCGTCGGCAACGGACTTGAGGCAAGCCTTTTCCCGATTCGGACGCAAGAATCAAGGACGGCGCGGCCCGGCTGCGCGGCGGTCCGGTGCCGTTGGGACGCCATTGGGGCGCACTCCGGACGCGGCGCGATGGCAAGCGCTCTTCGGCAGCGGCGGAACGGCAGCATCGAGGCACGTCGGGTCCAGCGGAGTTCAGGCCGCCCCTTACGACGTGTCGCGGACGCCGCCGCCGAGGCGCTCTCCTGGGCTGACCTCGCCCAATGGCTCGGCTCCGTCGGCGACCCCGGCGATCCCGCAACACTTCGCCAGCTCGCGGCGTTCGAAGCGGATGCCGCCGCACTGCGGGCAACTCATGGGCGACGCTGGGGCGATGGCGTCTGGCGCGGCCGATGCCATCGTCGCCGCCGTCAGAAGCAGAGCCGGCAGCAGCAGTCGCCGGCACACGTGCAGACGCTCGGCGCGGCCGTGGTTCGCCAACAAGCCGTAGTGGCGAATCTTGACGAAGCCCTTCGGCAAGATGTGCTGGCTGAAGCGACGCAAAAACTCCTCGGCCGAAAGACGGACGACCTTCGTCTGGCCGCCATCCCGGTAGTCCTTGGCGCGGAAGACGACCGTGCCGTCCGCTTCGAAAGCCACCAGCCGCGCGTTGCTGATGGCGACGCGGTGCGTGTAGCGAGCCAGGTACTTCAGCACCTGCGCCGGACCGCCCATCGGCGGCTTGGCGTAGACCACCCAGTCCTTGTGACACAGGGGTGTCAACCACGATGCGAACGCCGCCGGATCCGTCACGGACGCGAACCGGCCGGCGAACGTCAAAACGCCCTTGGCGAACGCCTGCCGCAGGCCGTCCAGGAACTTGGCGCGGAAGACGCGGCTCAAGACGCGCACCGGCAGGAAGAACCCCGGCCGACACGAACGCCACTGTGGCGTCTTGTCCACGCGGCCGTCCTCGTCGCACGAGAGGCCGCCGCCGGTCACCACGCAGTGCAGGTGCGGATGGTGGTGCAGGTTTTGGCCCCAGGTGTGCAAGACCGCCAAGACGCCGATCTGCGCGCCCAGACGCTTGGGGTTGGCCGCCACTTCCCGAAGCGTGGCCGAGGCCGCCTGGAACAACAGGTTGTACACCACCTTGGCGTTGTCCGAAGTTGGCGCCGACGTCACCAGCTCGGCCACTTCCCGCGGCAGCGTGAAGACCACGTGGTGGTACTCGACCGGCAACAAGAGCTTTCCCTCACGCTCCAGCCACTTGGCGCGGCTGAGGGCCTGGCACTTGGGACAGTGCCGGTTGCGGCACGAGTTGTAGGCGATCCGCTCGTGGCCGCAATCGAGACAACGCTGGACGTGGCCGCCCAGCGCCGCCGTCCGGCACAGGGCCAAGACGCGCAAGGCCGCCTTCTGCTCGGGCCGTAGATGGGCGCCGTATTTTTGCAAGAACGCCTCGCCGTGGCTGCGAAGGATGTCCGCCACTTCATGCGGCGGACGTTCGCTGACAGCGGCGTCGTTCATGGTTGGCCCTCCGGCGCGCCGGGCGGCGTCTGCTTGGGCGTCGGCCGCGGCATGGGCAACAGATCGAGCAGGCTGGGGGTACGCTGCAAATCGCGTAGGCTGAAATGCAGGTAGCGCGCGGTGGTCGAGAGGTGGCTGTGGCCGAGCATGCGCTGCAAGACGGCGATGTTGACGCCCGCTTCGAGCATGTGCGTCGCGAAGCTGTGCCGGAGCGTGTGCATGGACGCCGGCTTGTCGATGCCGGCGGCGGCGCGGATGCGGCGAAAGATGCGCTGCACGCCGCCGTCCGTGATCGGCACGCCCGGCTTACTTCCCGACTTGCCGCCGGGGAAGAGGCACAGCGGCGGACGCTGCACGCGCCACCAAGCGCGCAACTCGGTCAAGAGACGGTCGGAGATCGGCACGAGACGGTCCTTGGCCCCTTTGCCTTGGCGGACGTGGACGACGCGGCGCTCGCCGTCGATGTCGCCCACTTGCAGCTTGACGAGTTCGCTCAGACGCAAGCCGAGGGCGTAGGCGGTTTGCAGCAGCACGCGGTCGCGTCCGGCGGGGGCGGCACGCAACAACCGGGTGATCTCGTCGGCCGAAAGAACGCAGGGGATCGTC
>JBBSES010000729.1:0-2200 GCA_038239465.1 Gemmatales bacterium | reverse complement strand
GCGGGGGACAAATACCGGGAGCACAACCGGGCAATGAATCCCGTGAGCCGGGGGCCCGCGGGGGCCCCCCCCCCACGGGGTTTTCCCCCGGGGAAACCCCGGGCGGGCTTCCCCCCCCCGCTCGCCAATACCTCCTATTTCCCCGCGATATCCAAACAATAGATCCGCTTGGTATCGCGCAGATACAGCTTCTTGTCCGCGATGGTCGGCATCACGGCGTACTTGCCCTTTTCGAGCAGTCCTTTGACGCGCGCCTTTTCCTCGTAGTTCTTGGGGTGGGCCGACGCCAGCACCAGGTCGCCGGCGCTGGTGGCGATGAACAGATGGCCGTCCGCTACCGTTAGGGCGCCCAGGCCGAACTTCGGCTGCGACCAGGCCAGCTTGCCGTTGCTTATGTCCACGCAGTTCAGATCGGACGGCTTGTTGAACTCGCCCGAGAGGCCGTACAGGTGTTTGTCGTGGGCGACGGCGTTGGCCCAATAGGTCGTCATCACGCCTTTGCCGCCCTTGCTTTCCCAGGCCGGCACTGGCTTGTCGGCCCCCTTGAGGTTGAACAGGGCCGAGCCGACCTTCTCGCCGGAAGAGACGAACATCTGCTCGCCCAGGACCAACGGCGTGCAGATATTGCAGTCGTAATCGGTCTCCCAGGCGACGCGCCAGAGTTCCTTGCCGTTGGTCGGCTCGACGGCCAAAAGTCCCGTGGCGGTGAAGAAGATGGCGGCGCGACGGCCATTCGCCATCGCCATCACCGGCGAGGCATAGGCCGCTTTATCGTCGCCCAACTTCCAGGCGAGCTTGCCGTCCTTCTTCTGATAGGCCGCCACGCCGGCTCCGGTGGCGCCGGGCAATACCAGGACCAAATCGCCTTCGATCAGGGGCGACGCGGAGAGGCCCCAGGCGATGTTCTTGCCCGCGAAGTCCTTGAGCAAATCGTGCTGCCAGACGACGCTGCCGTCAGACGCTTTGAGGCAGACGAGCGGCCCGGTGGCGGCCTGGACGTAGACGAAATCGCCGTCCACGGCCGGGGTGGCGCGCGGACCGCCGCCCATGTCGTTGGTGTAGCCGGGGCCGACGCGGCGCTTCCACAGTTCCTTGCCGTTGGCGATATCGAGGGCGATGGCCAACTCGTCTTCGTCGCGCTGCACCATCGTATAGGCCCGATTGCCGACCACCGCGATGGCCGAGTAGCCGTCGCCGCCCTCGACTTTCCACAGGAGCTTGGGGCCAGCGGCGGGCCAGGTGGTCAGCAGCCCTTTCTCCGGGGAAGCGCCGTCGCGCTGGGGGCCGAGCCACTGCGGCCAGTCGGCGGCCGCAAGCGTGGACAAAAGCAGGCACAGACCGATGGCGCGGATGGCGTGCATGGGTGGACCTCCCGAGAAAGGAACGCGACGCTGGCGAGACACGGAAAAGACGATTATACCTCGGCGGTCTTACGCTTCGTGCCGCGAAAGCCGGTTTTTCGCTTGCACTCAGGCGCGGCGGACGCCACTTTAGGCGCCATGCCCTTCGCGCCGTTCTCTCCAGGGATTCGCATCATGTACCTACGAACCTACCGCATTCTCGGGGCCGGTTGCCTGGCCCTGGCTGTCGCTTCCTGCTCGAAGCCGGTGGCCACCGAAGCGCCTGGCCCCGGCCCGCAACCGACGCAAGGAGCCGCCCCGATCGATCCGCACAAGCCCAAGGTCCTGAGCGAGTTGATCCTCGGCAAATGGCAACGCACCGACAGCGGCAACACCAGCGAAGTCCTCGTCATCGACAAGACCGGCAAGGTGTCGTTCGGCGATCCCGGCTTTCCCTTCGTCGCCCCGAAGTCGAAGATCGACGACATCGACGAGACCATCGAATGGGAAGCCCGGCAAGGCAACGCCAACCGCATCCAGTACGTGAAGTGGAAAGTAGCGCTCACGCCGGACAGCCTGAAGCTGACGGGCCTCGAAGCCAAGCACCGCGAGCCGGACGAGGACAAGTTCGGTCCCGCCGATGAGGACGACAAGGCGTACAAGGGGAAGGAAGAGAATTACAAGCGGGCGCCGTGACTTGGCGAGCGGGGTCGCGTTAGCGCCCCGAGCGCGGGAATAGCCGGCGAGCGGGGTCGCGTTAGCGCCCCGAGCGCGGGAATAGCCGGCGAGCGGGGTCGCGTTAGCGCCCCGAGCGCGGGAATAGCCGGCGAGCGGGGTCGCGTTAGCGCCCCGAGCGCGGG
>JBBSES010000728.1:0-2218 GCA_038239465.1 Gemmatales bacterium | reverse complement strand
CATAATGAATTCCGTATGACGACCGATAGGTACGGTCGAACGCGCACTCGATGGCCAGCGGGCCGCGGGCGCGTCACGGACGACCGTTGCGTGACTTGATACTTTTGATCGTTCAAACGAGGTCCGCCGCTTCCGGTAGCACAGTCGATGCCGACGTGAGCCGAGGCGTCGCGGCAACCATCACCATCCGCCGACACGGGACACCACACCGCGAAACCACGAGGAACCGCATGACTCTTTTTTGGTGGTCGTGGCTGAGTCTGGCGTTGGGAGGAATCCTCGGAGTCGTCTGGCACTGGCAGACGCTCCGCGGTAAGCGACTTCAAGTGGCTCGGGTGCCGGTTCATCGGAACCGACCCGTTCGGCTTTCGCCTGGCTCGGCACTGGCGTTTCCGCCGGGAGACGTGTCGCATTTCCCCGCGCGGCGGGGGAAGCGGCCCGGCCCGCCCCGGTTGCCCCCGGCCCCTTGATCGTCGCGTTTCCCTTGCCTCCGCGCTGACGGAGGCTGTGTGTCTTGCCCCCGCCGCGATGCCGCTGCCCCGGTGTCGGCTTCGGCCTATGGGGACGGCACGGTTGCCGCGATCGCTCGTATCCCGTCGATAAGGTTGCTTCGCATCGTCTCATTGCACATCCGTTCGCGGCGGGCCATCGAGGAGAGTGGCCCCGATGGACCCCCTTTGCGTGGTTCTCGCGTGCCTGGCCGCTCTGGTGGGGCTGGTGGTCGGTTACGGACTTGCCCGTTACCAGGACCGCCTTCGCCTCGCCGGCGCGCAGACCAGCGGCGACGAGATCATTACCCAGGCCCGCGCCCAGGCCGAAAACCTCCGCAAGGAAGCGGAGCTGAAAGCCAAGGACGAGGTTTTTCATAAGCGCGAGGAATTCAACCGCGAGATCGAAGCCGTCCGCTCTAAACAACGCGAACAGGAACGCGCCCTCGAAAAGCGCGAGGACAGCCTCGACCAGAAGGCACAGCTGCAAGCCAAGAAGGAACGCAGCCTGGAGAGCGGCCAGAAGAAACTGATCGAGCGCAAGGAGCAAGTCGAAAAACGCGGCGCCGAACTCGACACCCTGCTCAAGACGCAAGCGCAAAAACTGCACGACATCAGCGGCCTCAACCGGGAGCAGGCCGAGACGCTGCTGCTCGAACGGCTCGACCGCGAACTGTCCGGCGAGATCGCCGGCCGCATCCAGAAGCACGAAGAAGCCTTGCGCCTAACCTGCGAGGAGAAGGCGCGTAAGGTGCTGGCCGCCTCCATCCACCGCTACGCCGCCGACCACACGGCCGATAGCACGGTGAGTACCGTCGATATCCCCAGCGACGACATGAAGGGCCGCATCATTGGCCGCGAGGGGCGCAACATCCGCACCTTCGAGAAATGCACCGGCGTCGATGTCATCGTGGACGACACGCCCGGCGTCGTCATCGTCAGCGCCTTCGACAACGTCCGCCGCGAGACGGCCCGCCTGGCGCTGAACAAGCTCATCCAGGATGGCCGTATCCATCCGTCGCGCATCGAAGAGGTGGTCAAGGAAACGCAGGAGGAGATGGAGAAACACATCCAGGAAGTGGGCAAGCAAGCGGTCCTCGACGCCAACATCGGCGGCCTGCACGAGAAGCTGACGCAGCTGATGGGCCGGCTGAAGTTCCGCACCAGCTACAGCCAAAACGTGCTGAACCACAGTCTCGAAGTCGCCCACCTGTGCGGCATGATGGCCGATGAGTTGGGCTTGAACGGCAACCTGGCGCGGCGTTGCGGCCTCTTGCACGACATCGGCAAGGCGGCCGACCACGAGATGGAGGGCGGCCATCCGAAGATCGGAGCAGAGTTGGCCAAGCGCTACGGCGAAACCAGCAAGGAAGTGCTGCACGCCATCGCCGGCCATCACGACGACGTGACGGTCGATCACATCTATACAGTGCTAGTGGCATCGGCCGACGCCATCAGCGCCGCCCGCCCCGGCGCCCGCCGCGAGACGTTGGAAAAGTACGTCAAACGCCTGGAGGAACTGGAAGCGCTGGCCTCGGGCTTCCCCGGCGTCGAACATGCCTACGCCATCCAGGCCGGCCGCGAGGTGCGCGTCATCGCCAACGCCTCGCAGACCAACGATGCCGACGCCCTGAAGGTGTGCCGCGAGATCGCCCGCGCCATCGAGGAGCAGTTGCACTATCCCGGCGAGATCAAGGTGACGGTGGTGCGCGAGACGCGAGCGGTGGAGT
>JBBSES010000727.1:0-2231 GCA_038239465.1 Gemmatales bacterium | reverse complement strand
TGTTTACGTTTCGCGAAACGTAAACAAGACGCTGGGGGACGACGAGTTATTCTTGAGCCGACGACGACCGGCGCCGCCAGGCGAACAGGCCAGCCGCGGTCGCGCCGATGACGGCGGAAATGACGGTGGCCGGTTCCGGGGCGTCGTTGACCTTCGGCGGCCCGCCCGAAACGGGCGGCGGTTCCACCGTGGGTTGCGTCGGTGCCGGCGGCACGTAGACGGCCAACGCGGCCGGGGCGGCCACTCCCAAAACGAGCCAGGCGGTGACGACGAACGAAGCACAAATACGAGCGAACATGGCGGTCCTCCTTGCCATTGAGTGCGAGGCGTACTTGCCGGGGCGGTCGCCGCCGCGCGGCGGGGCCTATCTGTTCGCGGAAGGCAGATGGTAGGCAAAGAGGCTAGCAGCGGTCAACCCCGGCTTGGCGGAGCCTTGGTCAGTCTTCCTCGTTTGCCTCGTCGCTCCGTATTCGCGCCTGCTTCAAGACGTGGTTTGCCAGCCCGAGGAGGGCGGTCCCGCCGAGACTGAGTGCCATCGAGATCGCCAGCAGCGGCAGGGCGAATTCCGCGCGGGTAATGGCCGCGTTCAGCCAGGCGAAAATGGTCGTCGCCCCCGCGCTCGTACCGACCAGAGCGACGCTATAGCCGATGACGGCTCGCCGGAGGACCTGGCTGCCCAGAAATGCCCCGAGGCCATGCAGGAAGACGAGGAAGGCTCCTTCGCCCACCGCGAAAAGGACCAGCGCCACGGTGAGGATGATTTGCCCGGTCAAGCGCCGGTCGGACACCGGGAAAACGCGCCCTTGCAATCCTTCGTCGAGCCACGCGGACGCGGCCAAGAGGGTGACCACGGTCGGCCCCACGGCCGCCGCGGTGACAAACCATCGAGTGCCGTCGTCGGCCGGAAGGGCAAAGCAGCACCAGCGGCCGACGAGGTTGAGCAGCCAGGCCGCCGAGAGTGCGACCCCCAGCATCACGACCCAAGCGAACGAGCCGACCATGGGGAGGACGTATGGCCCGAGCCAGGCGACGACCAGCGTTCCACATGTAATCGCGGCCGCGATACCCGTCCCCTGAATTCCGAGGGCGACCCACCTCCAACCTTCCTCCGATACATCGACGGGAGGCTCATCCGTTAGACCTCGCTCGGCCGGCATCGACGCGCCGATACTGGAGGTCGCCGCTTCAACAGGGACAATGTCGGGCGGCGCCCGGAAGCCGCTGCCGCAATGGTGGCAGCGCACTTCCGTACCCATGCGTTCCTCGGGAATGCCCAGGATGCCGCCGCACTGGGGACAAGGGAGACGCACCGACATGCGCGATAGCTCCGAACCGGAAAAATACTTTCCAACCGGCGAGGGTCGAGGCGCTTTACTCCGCACAGCTGCCTCTTGTACAATACGATCCCCGTGGGGGAGGAGGACCGATCCGCGCGGTCCGTGGGAATCCGGGAGTTCGCAACCATGCCAAGCCCTTTTCCGGGAATGGACCCGTACCTCGAGGAGGCCAAGGTCTGGCCGGCCTTCCACCATCAATTCGTGACCTGCCTGTATCAGATTTTGCTGCCGGGCCTGGTGGACCGCTATCGGGCACGCATCAATCAACGCCAATACGTCACCGAACAGGCCCTGTTCACGTCGATCGTCCACGAGGAGCACCACGAGGAATATATCGAAATCCGCCAGCGCGCCGACGGCAAGCTCGTCACCATTGTCGAAGCGGTCGGGCCGACCAACAAGACGATGCAGAGCGGCCGGCTGTCGTATTTGCACAAGCGGCAAGAAGGCAAGATGGGCGGCGCCAGCCTGGTGGAAATCGACCTGGTTTTACAGGGGACGCCGACGCTGGAGTATTCGCGTGACGGCCTGCCCGAGTGGGACTACGCCGTCACGGTGACGCGGACGACGCAGCCGGAGCGCTACGAAATCTACACGGCCACTTTGCAAAAGCGCTTGCCGCGCTTTCGCCTGCCGTTGGCCGCCGACGACCGCGACACCGTCCTCGACCTGCAAGCGGCCTTCGCGCGCTGCTATGACCAGGGCGGTTTTTCCGCGAGCCTCGATTACAAACGCGACCCCGGCGTGCCTCTGAGCGAAGAGGACAAACGCTGGATGGACGAGATGCTGAAGCAGCAGAAGTTGCGGTAAGCGTCGTTGAGCCGCGACCCGGCGAGCGGGGTTGCGTGAGCGCCCCGAGCGCGGGGTTGCGTGAGCGCCCCGAGCGCGGGGTTG
>JBBSES010000726.1:0-2241 GCA_038239465.1 Gemmatales bacterium | reverse complement strand
CGGGAGACCTCGGCCGAACCACCCGCCGCGAAACGAATGCCGGCGCGGGCGGCCGTTCGCGTCAGTTCCGCGGGGACGGCCGCCGAAGCAGCGTTGAGCGTCACGAAGCTGCCGAGCAAGCCGGCCGACAGCGTCAATCCCTGGCGGGCCAGGCGCTCGCGCAATTTATCGCGGCCTTCTTCGAGTCGGCGCTTCAGGGTGGCCAGCGACCAGCCCAGCTGCTGCGCCGCCTCATCGCGCGTCTTGCCGTCGAGATAGCAGAGCAACAGCGGCGCCCGGCAGCGCTCCGGCAAGCGCTGCAATTCGTGGTCAAGGACTTCGCACAATTCGCGCCAGGCGTTGTCGCGGCTGTCTCCCTCGCGCGGCTGCTCGATGGCCTTTTGTTCGACGACAAGCCGCCGCGCCGCCGCCGTGCGCGCCTTCATCGACAGGCGATAGGCCACCTGATAGAGCCAGCTGCCGACCGACTCCTGCCAGCGGATCGACGCCGCCTTGCGCGCCAGCACGAGAAAGGTGGCTTGAAAAACATCCTCGGCGTCCTCGGTCTGTCGCAGCACGCGCCAGCAGACGCCGCGCACCAGCGGGCCGTGGCGCTGCACCAGCGCGGTGAAGGCGCTATCCTCTCCTTGGCAGGCGAAGCGCTCGAGCAATTGCCGATCCGAGAGGTCGTGCGCCGGCCGGGCGCCGATCATGTGGCGCAGATGGCGGAGGACATTCTGAAATTGGCCATGCGGCATGAGACGACTTCTCCCGGCGGGCAATCCATCCATAATGCCGGGAGCGAAGGGCGGTGGCGCGGGAATTTTTGTGGGAGTTGGTTAGCGACGCTGCTCTGTAAATAACCTGGCGAGCGGGGGGCGTTAGCCCCAATACCGTTTAACGAAGGACGATGTTCACTTGTTTGTACATTGAAAAATCGCCTGAAAAATACTGTACATCGTACTGAACATCGAGCTTCGTTAAACGGTATTGGCGTTAGCCCCCCCCTGAAATCCACGGGGGGCTAACGTCCCCCGCTCGCCAGGTTATTTACAGAGTTGCGTCGCGCTAAACCGCATTGCCTCACGCCAACTCCTCCGGCAGCTTGCCGTCGGCTTGCTCCACGACGATTTCCTTCAACTCCGCCGGCATTTCGGGGATCGGCTCGAAGCGGAACTGCATGTGCCCGTCCGCTGCTTTCCAGACGAGCGTATTCACTTTACCGAACTTGGCGCTGTCCTTGCTCGGGTAGTCGTCGCGGAACTGCCCGCCGCGGCTTTCCTTGCGCTCGATGGCCGAGCGCGTCACCGCCTCGGACACCGTCATCAAGTTGTGCAGGTCCATGCAGGTGTGCCAGCCGGGGTTCCATTCGCGGTTGATCGGCGCCCGCGACTTGACGGCCCGCTCCTTCAGCTGGGTCAGTTTCTCCAGGGCCTGCACCATCTCGGCCTCGACGCGGACGATGCCCACCAGGTCTTGCATCATATCCTGCAAGTCCTGCTGCACCTTGTACGGGTTCTCCTCTCCCTTGGGATCGTCGATGAAGCTCAACGCCCAGCGGGCCGCTTCCTCGACCTGATCGTCGTGGACCTGGCCGAGCGAATGCGCCCGGGCATACTTGGCGGCATACTCACCGGCGCGTTTGCCCAGGACGATCAAGTCAGACAGCGAGTTGCCGCCGAGGCGATTGGCGCCGTTGATGCCGGCGGCGCATTCTCCGCATGCGAAGAGGCCGGGCAAGCGCGTCGCCTGAGTGTCGGCGTCCACGCGCACGCCGCCCATGACGTAGTGCGTAGTCGGGCCGACTTCCATCGGCGTCTTGGTAATGTCGAGGTTGCCCAGTTCCTTGAACTGGTGGTACATGCTTGGCAGCTTCTTCTTCCAGTGCTCGGCGGCGTTGAAGCCAGGGCTGCGCTTGTTCTTCCACTGGGCGAAGGTGTCCAACTCCAGGAAGACGCCGCCGTGCGGGCTGCCGCGGCCTTCGCGCACCTCGCGGCGGATACAGCGGGCGACGTGGTCGCGCGTCAGCAGTTCGGCCGGGCGCCGCGAGTCCCTGCCTTCCCACTGCTCGCCGAGGACGTAGTAGAAGCCTTCTTCCTCGCCGTTCGCGGTCTGATGCTTGTAGTTCTCGGGGATCTGGTCAATCATGAAGCGTTTGTTTTCGCTGTTGCGCAGGCAGCCGCCCTCGCCGCGGACGCCCTCGGTGACGAGGATGCCGCGAACGCTGGGCGGCCAGATCATGCCGGTCGGATGGAACTGGAT
>JBBSES010000725.1:0-2244 GCA_038239465.1 Gemmatales bacterium | reverse complement strand
CACCGCTACCACCATTTGCCACGCCACCCCGTGGCGGCGCCCAGGGGTAATCACGCCTAAAAACCCGGCCAAATAGACGGGCGCCTACACCTCAAAACCGAGAAAGAACCCCCCCGGCCGTTCGCCCAGGCGGGCGACGAGTTGCAGGACGTTATAGCGGCCGCGATAGCGCCGGCGGAACGACTCCAGGTCGCGCGGCGGCCGAAAGATGGCGTTGTACAATTGCACGACGGTCGGCAGGTCTTCCGGCCCGACCATCTCCACGGTGGCGTCGGCCATCGCAGGCTCCCTTATGGACTCCGCTTCCGTCACGTATTAGCGTTCGGGGCGGTAAAGCGACGCGATCAAATCCTGCCATGACGGCACGGTCCAGTTGCGGAAGTCGGTGATTTCCTCGTCGGTATCTTCCTGGCGTTCCGGCTGTTCGAGGTCGTCGTCGTCGGAGACGACTTCGTCTTCGTCGCTGTCGGTGCGGGCGGCGACAGGCTCCGGTTTGCGGCCTCGCCCCCGCCCTCTCCCGCGGCCGCGACGTGGCCCCTCGTCCTCTTCCTCACGCGGCTCGGCCGGCTCGACGCTAACTTCGTCGTCGTTGGCATCGGTGATCGGTTCCGCCGTGCTTTCAGCGGCAGGGGCGGCCGCGGCTTTGCCCGAGCGCCGGCCGCGACGGCGACGCGGACGGCGCTTCTCTTCCTCCGCCGCGCGCTCCTCGGCGCCTTGCGAACTTTCCACCGGTTGCGATGTGATGACGATGTGCTCTTCGGTCGTGATCGTCAGGGAAACTTCCGCGACGGCCGGCTCGGGAGGCGGCGGCGCTTCGTCCTCGCGCGCGGCGGGCCGCCGCCGTCGGCCGCGCTGGGGCACCGCTTCTGGCTCCTCGAACGGCAGGGTCGCCGGCGCTTCCGCGGTCGGCTCCTCTGGCTTCACGACCAGGGCGCGGGCCGCCGGCGCCTCCCCCGGCATGGGCGCGGGCGGCAGGCCGAGTTCCTCTTCCAACCGACGCCAGCGTTCCAGGTCGCGTTGACGGTCCAATTCCGGGTCATTCATCGCTTCGGTTCTCGATTCGGCGCGCTCGGGGACGGGAATGAATAGTGAGAGTATACCATGCTCGTCCAGGTTTCGCACGACGGAGTGGGCCATCCAAAAGTAAAATCCGTGGTCCGGCGCCACGACTGGCAACGGACCACGGACAACTGACATCTCGCCGTTACTTCGCCTTTACGGTAAAGTTCTGCGGTTGCCCCTCCTTGAGCTTCACCGGCGTGCCCTTGGGTCCGTTGATGAAGCCGGCGCTCTCGTGCCAGGCCACGATGTTCAGGTCGGTATCGAGCGGCGCGTTGGGAATCTCGAAGGTGCCGTCCTGCTTGGTGACGGCGGCATACGGATGGTCGAACGCCCAGACGTAGGCCTTCATCCACTTGTGAACGTCGCAGTTGAGCGTGATGGGATAGCTGTCGTCCGGCTTCAAGGGGATCTCAATGGTGGAAACCAGATCGCCTTGCTTGGCGGGCAAGTTTTTGCTGTCGCCGGAGTATTTCAGCGGGTTGCCTTGATAACGGGTGTTATGCAGCACCGGCGCGCTGTTGAGCACCAAAAACTTTTGATTGTTGCTCACCTGCTTCTTGCTCTCGGGATCGAAATGGCTGGGGTAGGCGACCGAGACGTGCGGTTCGAAGGTGCAATAGGGTTGATCCAGGCGCAGTTCGTCGGACCAGGTCTTGCGGTCGTCGGGCGGCTTGGGGAAGAACTTGCCGTCGGGCGGCCGCAGCCAGACGACGACGTTGGCCAGGCCGCCCTTTTCGCCGATCTTCCACGAATAATTGGCGGTGTCGCCCATGCAGCAGATTTTCTTGTCGGCCTGCGCGTCCATCTGGGAGACGAGGTTCGCGGGCATCGGGAACGCGGATCGGTCGCCATCGAATGTGACGGTGCCGCGCAAGGGGCCGAAGGAGGGAGCCTCGACGGGCGTCTTGGTAGCGGAAAGGGCCACGCCGCCGGCCGCTTTCTTTTTCGTCTGCGGCGTATCGAGATCCTCATCGTCGTCGGTGGTCTTCTTGGCGCAGCCAGCGAGGAGCAATGCCACGCAAGCCGCCGTGAGACAGAGCCGGAGCCATTGCCATATTTTCGTCATCTGGAAGCCTCTTTCGGAGATCGAAAAAGGCGAGCGGGGGGCGGTAGCCCCCCCGGGGTAACCGCAATAAAAAAACAGGGGGGGGTACCCCCCCCACCCCCCCCCCCCGGGGTAGT